>NZ_JALKFU020000167.1 GCF_023242965.2 Frankia sp. AgKG'84/4 | reverse complement strand
GTCTCGGAGCGACACACCCGCACCCCGGACGATCAACCAGCCGCTCCCGATCTACACCACGCAGTGGGACTCACCCTTGCCGGATGAATGTAGGTAAGCTACGGTTTCGCAGCAGCGGCCGGTTTGATCCAACATGGTGCGGTGTGCGCCCTTGTTGCTGACGAGCATGCCCGGGCGGACCGGGACGCGTGTAGGCGCGGCGATGCGTGATCCTGATGCGGATGGGTGATGTCGATGATCCACCCGAACAGTCCGGGCGATCTGTTCGATCGCCTTGAGATCGGCATGGCGCTCATCGACACGGGAAGCCGCCGGATCATCCGGGTGAACAGGGCTGCCACCCGGATGGCGGACATGTCCGAGGATCAGCTCATCGGCCAGACCTGGGACGCCGTCACGCCCCCGGACCGGCGTGAGGAGCTGCGCGCCAGGGTGCGCCGCCTGATCGACGGTGAGGTCACCGACGTCCAGGTCACCTCGGCGTTCACCCGGCCAAGCGGCGAGGTCGTCCACCTGCTCGTCACCTCGAGCCTGGAGGCGGCACCCGACGGCGGCGCGCCGCTGCTGGTCTGCCAGTTCCAGGACATCACCGAGCAGGCGGTGTCGCACGAGCACCTGCGTCTGCTCGTCGACCACACCCCGGTCTCCCTGCACCTGGTCGATCGGCAGGGCCACGTGCTGTTCTCCGCGGGCGCGTCCGTCGCCGCGACGGCCCGCGTGGGCTGGACGTCGGTGGAGGATGCCTACCGCGCGCACCCCGAGGCCCGGCGCCTGGTGGCCGCGGTGATGACCGGGGAGCGCGTCTTCCGCGTGATCGAGGCCGCCGGGCGCTACTACGACGTCCACATGGTGCCGGTGCCCTCGGCGGAGCCGGGCGACGGCGCGCGCGCGGTGGCGGTCCTCGCCACCGACGTCACCGAGCGGGAGACCGCGCTGCTGGAACTCAGCGCGCGCTCCGAGGAGCAGGCGACGGTCGTCGAGCTGAGTCGACTGGCCCTCGACGTCCCCGACTCCACCCTGCTGGTGGAACGGGCGGTGGTGAAGCTCGCGCGCCACCTCGACGAGACCGCGGTCGTCGTATATGAACTCGTCGCCGGCACGGCGCGGCCCCCGGTGCTGCGCCAGAGCGCCAGCCATGGCACCCCGCCCGACTCCCTGGAGCTGTGCGAGCAGGCCCTGAGGGGTGCCGGCCGGGAGGTCACGACCGGCGCCACCGCGGTGAGGTTAGGCACCGGCGACGCGCGGTGGCACGCCGTCGCCGTTCCCCTCGGGCCGCACGATCATCCCAGCGGCGTCCTCGCCGTCTACCGGGCCCAGGTTCGGCCCGAGCACAGGCCGGCCTGCACGGCCGTGAGGACGGCCGGGCCGAGAGGACGCGGCGCGTTCAACGATCGCGAGATCACGTTCATCCGGTCGGTGGCGGGTGTGCTCGGCGCGGCCGCGGCCCGCCTGCAGGTCGAGCGCGACGTGCGCCACCAGGCGCTGCACGACGGGCTGACCGGCCTGCCCAACCGCGTCCACCTGCTCGACGGCCTCGCCGCGGCCAGCGCCGCCGCGCGAAAGCGGGGCGAGCACATCGGTGTCCTTCTCATCGACGTCGACGACTTCAAGTCGATCAATGACTCGTACGGCCACCAGGCCGGCGACGAGGTTCTGCGGCGGATCGCGGTCCGGCTGCGCGACGCCGTGCGGCCAGGGGACACCGTCGCGCGCCTCTACGGCGACGAGTTCGCGGTCCTGTGCGAGAACATCGGCTCCCGCGACGTCCTGAGCGGCATCGCCGCGCGCATCGTCGACGAGGTGGGCCTGCCGATGGACGTCGCGGAGCGCACGCTCCTCGTCGGCGTGAGCGTCGGCGCGGCGTTCTCCAGCGCGGACCTGCACGACGTCGACGGGCTGCTGCGCGCCGCGGACGTCGCCATGTACGCGGCCAAGCGGCGCGGACGGGGCCGCTACCTCGTCTTCAGGGAGAACCTTCGGTCCCGCCTGCCCGAGAGCCACGTCGGGACCTAGCCACGTCGAGACCCAGCCCCGTCCCGGCCGGCGCAGGCAGGTGCGTGCAGGCTGGCGAGCAGCGCCAGCCGTTCGGCGCTGGCCGAGCCTGGCTCGGGGGACAGCACGGCCAGCCGCACGCCCGCGTCGTCCTGCAATCGGAGCACCTCCTCGAACAGGGACAGCTCGCCGACGAGGGGATGGCGGTACTCCCGCACTCCGGGGCTACAGTCGCGGACCTGGTGGCGCGCCCACGTCGCGGCGAACTCCGGGCTGTTCACACACAGCTCGCCGATCAGCGAGGTGAGCTGCTCGTCGTCGGGATGCTGCCCGGAGCTCAGCCGCAGATAGCTGACTACATCGTCGACCTTGCGCCGCCAGTTGGCGTAGAGCTCGCGGGTATGCGGGTCGAGCAGGACCAGCCGGGCGATGTTCGGCCTGGTGGCAGCCTGGGCCGGCGCGGCGACGTCGACGTGGCCGGCGATCAGCGCGTGACCGAGCCGGTTCCAGGCGAGGATGTCGGTGCGTCGGCCGAGGACGAGCGCCGGGACGTCCCGCAGCGACTCCAGCAGCATCAGGACGCCGGGCCGGACCCGTTCGGCCCGGCTCACGCGCCGCGACCCCCGGCCTGGCCGGGCCAGCGTGCGCAGATGGGCCTGCTCGTCGTCGCTGAGCCTGAGCACGCGGGCCAGCGCGTCGAGCACCGCGTCGGAGGCGTTGCGGCTCTGGCCCTGCTCCAGGCGGGTGTAGTAGGTGACGCTCACGCCGGCGAGCTGGGCCAGCTCCTCGCGCCGCAGCCCGGGTACGCGCCGACGATCGCCGGGCCGGTCCAGCCCCACCTGGGCGGGGGTGAGCAGGCTGCGCCGGGACCGGAGGAATTCGCCGAGCTCGGTCATGGGCTCTATTGTCGTCGTGTCCTATCGCGGGCGCGGCGGATGAGGGTGACCCTGACAGTGCCTGCTTCGCCGCCTGCTTCGCCGCCTGCTTCGCCGCTATTCCCGGGGAGGGGCACCCCGCGGGTGCTACTCCCGGCGTTCCTATCCTTCGCGGGGATGGCAACGGCAGGGGAATGGCTGGCCCGGCCATGGTCGAGAAGTGTGCTGTGCGTGAGCGAACAGATCATCACTCCGCCTACCGTCCCGACCTCGCCGGTGCGGCCGTCGGCGCGCCCGGGCAGCACTGCGTCGCTGCCCGCCCCGCGTGAGCACGCCGGCCCCGCGGCCCCGTCGCCTTCCGTGTCACCCACCGCGTCACCCGTCGAGGAGCGGATGAGCGGGCGACAGCGCCTCGCCCTCATCGTGCTGCTGGGCAGCCAGTTCATGCTGGCCATCGATTTCTCCATCCTCAACGTCGCCCTGCCCTCCATCGGCGCCGGCGTCGGCCTCGCCGACCATGACCTGCAGTGGATCGCGACCGCGTTCGCGCTCCCGTCCGCCGGGTTCACCCTGCTGTTCGCGCGGGTCGCCGACCTCGCCGGGCGCCGGCGCGCGTTCCTCACCGGGCTCGTCCTGCTCGTCGTCTCCTCGCTCGTCGGCGGCCTCGCCCAGCATCCCGCCGAGCTGCTGGCCGCCCGGGTCGGGCAGGGACTGGCCGCCGCGATCTCCGTCCCGGCCGCGCTGTCCCTGCTGGTCACCACCTTCCCGGAGGGGCCGGTGCGGCAGCGGGCGCTCAGCCTGAACGGCGCGTTGCTGCCGGCCGGATTCACCATCGGCGCGCTGGTCGGCGGCCTGCTCACCGGCTACCTGAACTGGCGCTGGGCATTCCTCGTGAACGTGCCGGTCGCCCTGGCCATCCTGGTCGTCGCGCCGAAGGTCGTGCCTGGCGGTCGCGGGGCGCGCGGGCAGCGTCTCGACGTCCCCGGCGCGCTCAGCGTCACCGCGGGCCTGGTGGCCTTCGTCTACGGCATCTCCCGCGGTGGTGCGTCCGGCTGGTCGGACCCGCTGGTGTGGATCTCGATCGTCGCGGGTGTCGCCCTGCTCGCCGTGTTCTGGCGGGTTGAGCGGACCAGTCCGCAGCCGCTGGCCTCCCCGGCCGTCATGCGACTGCGCCAGGTCGGCTGGGGCAACGCCGGCGGATTCGGGATCTTCGCGCTGGGCAGCGCGATCGTCTTCATGATGACGCTCTATCTGCAGCAGGTCCTCGGCTACTCAGCGGTGACCACCGGCCTGATCTTCGGCCTGCCCGGAGTCAGCGCGTTCGTCGCCGGCCTGCTCGCACCGCGGATCCTCGCGGTCGTGGCGCCGCGCCGCGCCCTGGTGCTGGGCCTCGTCGTGCAGGGGCTGGGCGCGCTCGGCCTGGTGTTCGTCGGCCTGGACCGCGGCTCGCTGGGACTGGTGCTGGCCGCCAGCGTCGTCGCGTTCTTCGGCCACGCCTGCGGGATCGTCGCCTACCTGGTCACGGCGACCTCCGGGCTGCCCGACGAGCAGCAGGGCCTGGCCACCGGGCTGACGACCATGACCCAGCAGGTCGCGCTGACCCTTGGCATCCCGATTCTCAGCGCCCTCGCGAACGCCCGTACCACCGCGTTGCTGGACGCCGGCGGCCACAGCGCCGCCGAGGCCCTGCTCGGCGGCATCCGCCTCGCCCTCGGGGCGGACGTCGCCGCCACCGCGGCGGCCGCCGTCCTCGTCGCGGTCTTCCTCGTCCGCCCCGGCCGGCGGGCCACGAACCGCCGTCCCTGACCGGATTATCCAATGAAACCCCAGCTTAAAAGGATATGTGGGCATCTGCTGTGAACAGCTTCTAGGATTGCCGTTCGCACACCTCGCATCGAACTCTTCGGAGGTCCCGATGTCCCCTTTCCGGTTACGTGTCCCATTCCGTGTCCCACGCCGGCCGCGCATGCTGGTACTTCAGGCCGCGGTATTGCTCGTCGCTGCCGTCGTTCTCACCCCCCTGGCGCCGGCCAGCGCTGCGGGCGTGTCGGACGACCCGGGCAAGACCGCGCCCGGCATCATCCAGTTCCGGCTGAACACCGCGACGGTGCAGCAGTTCCTGCGCCACGGCGTGCTCGTGTACACCCGGCCGCCGGGCTTCACCCTGCCCGGGCGCGAGGGCGTCGACTACGGGTTCGTCGGCGTCGGCTCGACCGGAATCGGTACGTACCGGGTCGACATGACCGGCACCCTGGTCTTCACGCGCCTGTCCACGGGCGCCACGGTCGCGTTCACCCCGTCCTACGTCAACGCGCGGGGAATTTCCTACGCGGGAAGGGCCGCCTCGGGACCGCCGGAGAACAACATCATCTGGTCGGTGGACTACTCCCAGGGAGTCACCAGCCTGCGGGTCGTCAACGCGCACTGGCTCAACGACGCGCTCGGAACCCAGGTCCTCACCGACGGCACGATCTCCGGCACGCTGGACTTCAGCCTCATGCCACCGGCGAAACCGGACTGCACCTGCGATCTACCGGGCGCTCAGACCGGCTGATCCCGCGGGCTCGTCACTGGGACGCGGCGAGCGTGCTCGTCGCGTCCCGTGACCGTCACCGCGGACAGGTAGCTGCGCCGGCCCTCGAGCTCGATCGTCTCGCCGACGACCTCGAACGCGCCGCGCAGCCGGATGTCGTCCGCGGACGAGCCCACCAGGACCTTGATCTCGCCGGGTTCCAGCACGAACCGCCCGTCGAGGCCGAGGTAGCCGAGCTGGCTCATCGCCACCGTGAACGTGACGCGGACCGACTCGTCGGCGGCAAGGGTGATCCGGAGGAAACCGGCGAGCTCCCGCTCCGGTCGCGACACGCCCCTGGCCTGGTCGGACAGGTAGAGCTGGACGACCTCGTCACCGTCGCGTCCACCGGCGTTGCGCACGCACAGGGCGATCGTCACGGTCCCGGCCGTGTCGACGTCCGCCGGGGAGATCTCCAGGTCGTCGTAGTCGAACGTGGTGTAGCTCAGCCCGTGGCCGAAAGGGAACAGCGGCGAGGAGGGCAGATCGAGGTAGCCCTGGTGCATGTCGTGCGCGGCGCGCCGGTAGCCGGTGCCGGTCGGCTGGGCGGAGTAGATCGGCACCTGACCGGAGTGCCGTGGCAGGGTGACCGGCAGCTTCCCACCTGGGTTGACCGCGCCGAAGAGCACGTCGGCGAGGGCGTCGCTGGCATGCTGGCCGCCGTAGGCGACATGCAGCAGCGCCGGCAGGTCCTCGACGACGGCGGACAGCGCCAGCGGCCGACCGGTCTGCACGATCGTGACGCACGGCGTGCCGACGGCGGCGACCGCCTGGGCGAGCGCGACCTGGCCGGCGGGCAGCTCGATGTTCGCCGTGTCGCCACCCTCGCCCTCGGTGATCCCCGGGATCAGCCAGCCACCGAGGCCGCCGAGGGCCAGGATGACGACGTCGGCGTCGCGGGCGGCGTCGAGCGCCGCCGGCAGGTCGTCCGCCTCGGTGTCGAGGACCCCGGCACCGCGCACGACGGTGACCCGCGCGGCCGGCACGGCGGCGCGCACCGACTCGGCCAGCGACCGGGCGCCGTAGTGCGCCCGCAGGTAGTCGTCGATCGGCATCGACAGCGGGCCGGTCAGCTCGTCGATCATCATCTCGATCGCGCCCGGGGTGAACTCGTTGAGCAGGTTCTCCATCCCCGGGACCGCGCTGTCGGTGGTGCCGTGCAGGCGGGCGGCGACGAGCTGCAGCGCACCGGGATAGGTGTACGCCGGGAAGCCCTGGACGATGTCGTCGGCGTGTGGGCCGATGATGGCGATCCGCCGCACGTCACGGGACAGCGGCAGCACCCCGCCGTCGTTGCTCAGCAGCGTGATCGACTCCTGGGCGATCCGGCGGGACAGGTCCCGGCCCGCGTCGGCGCTCGCCTGGATGACGACCGGGTCCTCGTCCAGGTACGGGGCGTCGAACAGGCCGAGCGCGAACTTGTCCCGCAGCACCCGCAAGGCGGCCTGGTCGAGCTGCTCCGCGGGGACCACGCCGCGGTGCACGGCGCGGGCGAGGGTCGGGCCGTACCCGTCGGGGATCGGTAGCTCGACGTCGAGACCGGCCGCCAGCGCGAGGCGGCCGGCGTCCTCGGCGTCGCGGGCGACGCCGAGACGCCCGTGCAGGTGGCGGACGGTCTCGTAGTCGGAGACGACGGTGCCGGTGAACCCGAGGCGCTCCCGCAGCAGGGTGGTGAGGATCTCGCGGCTCGCGCCGACCGGGACGCCGTCGACGGTGCTGTAGGAGTTCATCACCCCGGCGAGGCCGGCGAGCTTGATCGCGGCCTCGAACGGCCGCGCATACACCTCGTAGAGTTCACGGGCACCGACGTTGGAGCGGGCCATGTTCTGGCCGGACTCGGTCAGGCCGTACGCGAGGAAGTGCTTGCCGGTGGCGAGCACGCCGGTGCGCGGATCGTCGCCCTGGATGCCACGGGTGAACGCGACGCTCATCGCCGAGACGAGATAGGCGTCCTCGCCGTAGGTCTCGTGCACGCGGCCCCAGCGGGCGTCGCGGGCGACGTCCATCACCGGTGAGAGCACGCACAGGTGGCCGATGGCCCGGGCCTGGCGGCGCAGCACCGCTCCCATCGCCTCCACGCCGGCCGGGTTCCAGGTGGCGGCCAGGGCGATCGCGGTCGGGAAGGTCGTCAGGCCCGGCGCGACCACGCCGTTGAGCGCCTCGGTATGGAAGAGCGCCGGGATGGCGAGCCGGGTCTCGGTGACGAGGAAGCGCTGGACCTGGTTGACGGCCGCCGCGATCTGCGCCGGCGACTTGTGGCCGAACATGCCCAGCGGCCCGATGTGGCCGATCCCCAGCCCGATCGCCGCCATGGCCTGGGCGTCGTCCAGACCATGGCGGCCGAACAGCCGCGTCGGCATCGCGCCGGTGACCTGCTGCGCCTTCTCCTCGACGGTCATCCTCCCCAGCAGCTCGGTCGCCCGCTCCCGTGCGCTGGACCCTGCTTGCTGGCTCATCGGCGAACTCCCTGACCTCGATGTCGGGACGTTGTACCTCGCGGCGACGCCCCGTCGCGTCAGGACCGGGCCGCCGCCGGACCCGGTGTGTTCAGAAGGTGATCGGGACCTTCTTGTAGCCGCGCACGGTGCTGGTGTGCAGGCGCTCGGCCTTGTCGTGGTCGACTTCCCAGGTCGGGAAGCGGCGCAGGGCCTCCTCCAGCGCGATGCGGCCCTCCAGGCGGGCGAGCGGGGCGCCGAGGCAGTAGTGGGCGCCGAGGCCGAAGGAGACGTGCGACTCGAGGCGCCGGCGGACGTCGAGGACGTCGGGGTTGGCGAAGGCCCGCTCGTCGCGCCCGGCGGAACCGGTGAGCAGCAGGACCTTGCTCTCCGCCGGGATGGTCACGCCGTGCAGGGTCAGCTCGCGGGTGGTCCAGCGGCCCTGGGCGGGGGAGGGCGCCTCGTAGCGCAGGAGCTCCTCGACCCCGTTGGGGATGGCGCTCGGGTCGTCGACGAGAATCTGCCGCTGGTCGGGGAAGGCGGCCAGCGCCACGGACGCCCAGCCGAGCAGGCGCGCGACGGTCTCGGTTCCCGCGGAGACAAGGAGCACACCGAAGTTCGCCGACTCCTCGTCGGTGAGCCGGCGCTTGGTGCCGTCCGCCTCGTCGATCTCGGCGCGGACAAGGTCGGTCAGCATGTCATCGCGCGGGTGCGCACGGCGCTCGTCGAGCTGCTCGGTGAGGTAGGCGTGCAGCTCGAACATCGCGTTGATGGCGGTGTCGTTCATCATGCCGACGCCCGGTTCGATATGAAACATCGTGTTGATGATGTTGAGAATGCGCGGCTGGTCGACGGCGGGCACGCCGAGCAGCGCGGAGATCACCCGGGACGGCAGCTCGGCGCCGAAGTCCGCGACGAAGTCGAACCCGCCCGAGCCGACGTACGGGTCGAGCAGGTCGACGCACTGCTGGCGGATCTGCTCGTGCAGCAGGCCGATGCGGCGTGGCGTGAAGGCCCGGGAGACCAGCGCGCGTAGCCGGCCGTGCTCCGGCGGGTCCATGAAGATGATCATGCCTGTCGACGCGCCGCCGCCGCTCAGCAGCTCCAGGGTCGTGCCACGGGCTGAGCTGTAGGTCTTCGTGTTGCGCGAGGCGGCATCGACGTCGGCGTGGCGGGACAGCGCCCAGAAGTCGTAGCGGTCGTTGCGGTAGACCGGAGCTTCGTCGCGCATACGCCGCCAGAGCTCGTGCGGCGCGGCGTCGATCTCCGTGTCATAGGGGTCGTAGTAGATGTCGGCGGTCATCAATCCTCGCAGGTCACTGACGGTTCGCGGATCGGCTGGACTGGCGGTGGCGACGCTGGCAGACCGTCGGCACACCTGCGTGCATCGTGAGGAACGGCGACTTGCTGCACCTGGTGCCGTGGATCGGGCTATGCGGAGAACATTGCTGGATGGTAGAAGAACGCTGTTCCCAATTGCAAGATTTTCTGGCCAGGCTCGACTGGTTCTGCGCCGTGTCCGCTGGGCGGATATGGTCGAGTGTCCGGGGCGGGCGCTGCCCGCGCGCCGGGTGCCTCGGCCAGGCTGGACCCGGCCGGGCTCGGCGCGCCGAGCGCGGCCTCCAGG
>NZ_JALKFU020000166.1 GCF_023242965.2 Frankia sp. AgKG'84/4 | reverse complement strand
CAGTGGCGCCGCTTGACGTGCCCCGAGCGCGGCCGCCCGCGGCACGTCGAGCGAAACGCCGAGGCCCCGGCGGGCCGCTGCCCGCCGGGGCCTCGATCATCCTGCTGTCGGGCGTCAGTGCGTGGGTTCGTCCGCCCGGCGACTACGGGTGCCAGGCCCCTGCTGGCCGGGTACCTGGGTACCGTCCAGCACTTCCGCCGGCGGCGCGGTGCGCCGGATCTCCTCGATCTCCTCGGAGCTCTCCACCGCGAGGTGCGGCAGGACCCGGTCGAGCGAGGACGGCAGCCACCAGTTCGCCTTGCCGAAGATGTGCATCAGCGCCGGCACGAGGATCGTGCGGATGACGAACGCGTCGATCAGGATCGCGCTGGCGAGACCCAGTCCGAACAGCTTGATCACGCGCTCGTCGCCGAGGATGAACGAGGCGAACACCAGGGCCATGATGGCGCCGGCCGCGGAGATCACCCGGCCGGTCTCGGCCTGGCCGAGGGTGACGGCGAGCCGGTTGTCCCGCCTGGCCGTCCATTCCTCGTGCATCCGGCTGACCAGGAACACCTCGTAGTCCATGGACAGGCCGAACAGGATCGCGAACAGCAGCACGGGGACGAACGCCTCGACCGGACCGCCGGTGATGCTGAACAGCGACTCGCCCCAGCCCCACTGGAACACGGCGACGACCACCCCGAACGCCGCGGCGACGGCGAGCAGGTTCATCACCGAGGCGGTCAGCGGGATCAGCAGGCTGCGGAACACCGCCACCAGGAGCAGGAAGGCCAGCACCACCACGATGCCGATGAACAGCGGCAGCTTGCCCGACAGGACAGTGGAGAAGTCCTCGAAGACGGCGGTGATACCGCCGATGTAGATCTTGGAATCGCCACTCGCGGCCTGGGGGACGACGTCGTCACGCAGGCGGTCGAGCAGCTTGGCGGTGGCCACGGCCTGCGGGCTGCTCGTCGGGTACAGGGTGGCGATGGCCGCCTGACCGTTCGGGCTCTCGCGCGGGTTCGACACCGATGCCACGCCGGGCGTCGTGCGGGCGGCGCGGACCGCGGCGTTCAGAGCAGCCGTGTCACTCGGGGAGTGGATCTCCGCGACGATCGTGAACGGGCCGTTGAACCCGGGGCCGAAGCCCTCGGCCAGCAGGTCGTACCCGCGCTTGGTGGACTTGGAGGTGTCGCCGTTGCCCAGGTCGGACGAGCCGAGCCGCAGCGACAGGAACGGAACGGCGATCACCAGGATGGCGACGCCGCTGACCACGGCGAGGAAACGGGGGCGCCGCTGCACGAACTTCGACCAGCGGGCCCACAGACCCGAGATGCTCTCCGGCTCGGGACCGTGCTCGGCCAGGCGGCGCCGGTCCCGCCGGCTGAGCACCCGCATGCCGTAGAAGCCCAGCAGCGCCGGCAGCAGGGTGACGGCTGCGGCCATCGTCATCGCGACGGCCAGCGCGGCCGAGATCGCCACGCCGTACAGGAAGCTCACCCCGAGGGCGAACATGCCGAGCAGCGCGATGCAGACCGTGACGCCGGCGAACATCACCGCGCGTCCCGAGGTGTTCACCGCGGTGATCGCGGCCTGCTCGGGGGTCTTGCCGGCGAGCAGACCGACGCGGTGACGGTTGACGATGAACAGGGCGTAGTCGATGCCGACGCCCAGGCCGATCAGGGTGGCCAGGATGGGCGCGAACTCGGCGACCGACATCACGTGCGAGAGGATGATGATCAGCGAGCTACCGACGCCGAGTGCCACGACGGCGGTGATCAGCGGCAGGGTGACCGCCAGCACCGACCCGAAGGCAATGAACAGGATGACCGCCGCGGCGACGATGCCGATCAGCTCGCTGTAGCTCTGCTGCTGCTGTTCGGTGATCGACACGAGCTGGCCGGTGGCCTCGACCTGCAGGCTGGCCGAGTCGTAGCCGCGGGCGGTGTCGACGAACTGCTGGATGTTGTCCTTCGCCAGGTCGTTGCCCTGCTGGTCGAAGTCGACGGTGGCGAAGGCGGTCCGGCCGTCCTTGCTGATATGGCTGGCACCGCGGGTCCCGAACGGGCTCGCCACCTCGGAGACGTGCGGCACCTTGGCGACCTTGGCCAGCATCTCGGTGATCGGCCCACGCAGCGACGCGTCGCTGACGGTCGCCGTCGAACGGCTGTGCAGCACGATGGTCGCACTGTCGCCGGAGGCGGCGGGAAAGTCGCGTTGCAGCAGGTCGATGGACTTCTGCGAGTCCGTCCCGGGCAGGGAGAAGGCGTCCCGGTAGTTGCTACCCGCCGCCTGACTGACCCCACCGAGCCCGATCAGTGCAATGATCCACAGGAACAGGACGAGCCGGCGGTGTCCGAAACACCATCGGGCGAGCGTTGCCACAGTTTCCCCTCGAACGTCGATGATCGGGCGGAGACATCACCAGCGACGTCGTGATCGACGACAGGCGAGCGCACCAACGGACCAGCAACTTACCGGTCGTTTAGTAGGTAGTCTTGAGGGTAACATCCGGCGCGGACTTGATCGGAGCGTGAGGTCCGTCATGGTGGGTACGGCATCACCCGAACCGTTACGGGATACCAGGTCACGCATACTGGCAGCCGCGATGAGCCTGTTCGGTGAACAGGGCTATGCCGGTACCTCTGTGAGGGACATCTCAGAGCGGCTCGGGCTGACCAAAGCGGCGCTTTATTACTACTTTCCGTCGAAGGAAACCATCCTCGACGCGCTGTTGGAACCCTTGATGACCGACCTCGCCCGGCTTGTCGACCTCGTCCGGCAGTCGCCTCCGCCGACCCCGGCGGCCCTCGTCGAGCAGCTGGCCGAGGTGATGGCTGGTCCGGGCGGGGTGCTGCTCGCCTTCATCAACGACCCGTCGATCATCCGCCGCAGGATCGGCCAGTCCGACATGGTCTCGGTGCAGAAGTCGCTCGTCCGGGCGCTGGCCGGGCCCGAGCCGTCGAGCGAGCGGGTGCTGCGGGCGCACTGTGCGATCGGCGCGCTCAAGGCGGGCATCATCGGCCGAGCCTTGGAGCGGGCCGAGGACGAGGACCACGCCGAGACGATGGGCGAGCCATGCTCGGCCAACGCGGAGCTGCTGCGCACCGTCGCCGTCCGGGGGGTGCAGGGTCTGCGGCCGTTGGTCACCGCCGCCGAGCGGCGCGAGATCGTCGCCGCCGCGCTCGCCGCGCTCGGCGGCGACGACGCGGGGCGGGACTGGCACGTCGACGGCGAGTCGGCCGCGCTGTGCGCCGGAACCACCGGATTGTGCGTGGAATCGACGACACCGCCGCCGATACCCTCTGCCGCCGTGGCGCGGGGCGTGCGGGCCGGGGTCACCGGAATGGGGATCGCGCTGAATCCCCCGGGTATCCACCCGGGGTAGGCCATCCGCCGCATGACGCCCCGGGATTGTCGCCCGGCATTTCGGTGATCGGGCGGTGCGACTGAGTATCCGTTCCGAGACATCCGGGAGACGGGTACCACCGAACGTGCCTGCCCTGTTGGCTTCGTCGCATGCGGCGGGACCTCTGCTGACGCGCGATCTGTAGTCATGTGGCCTATATCACCGTTACGGTTGATATTGGCGGCGGGTGGGGCGTCCATTAGGTTCGGGGAAATGCCGCTTTCGATCGCGTTTGTCGAGGGCGGTAGGGTGGTCGTCATGGGGAGGATGGATCAGTGTTCGGACGATGCCCGACCGATGCGTTCGGCGTTCGTCCCGGACGCCCCGCGGCGGGCGCTCTGACGAGCCATGGATGAGGTCCGCCCCCAGCCAGCGCCCCTGGTTGGCCGCTGCGACGGTGCCGGGGTCGGACTGATGGCGGCGGACCGGCGGCGGAGCTCGCGGGCCTGCGCCAACGGGCGCGGGCGGGCTGCTGGCGATCTCGGTCGTAGGTGGCCGAGGGGATACTTTCCCGTCGGCAATGCGGTGGGAAATCACCGCATTAGCTGGCCGGGAGAAGTGCTTCGCGCCACCATGAGAAGATCCCTAATCCATCCTACGACAGGCAATCGGTCCGCCCCGCGCGGCCTCGATAGTGGGCAGCCCCCCCGATAGGAGGGGCAGTCGTGTCAGAGGGAGTGTGATAAGGAGTCCGGAGTCGTGCATGAGGCTCCGCCTCGACGATGTCGCCCATCTGACCATGGACGATCCGGTGGTGGGACCATGAAAATGGTGGGAGTCGTGGACCTGGCTGCGCAGGGTCGCCTGTGCACTCCGGTCCAGAGTCCGACGGTGGAAAACTGGTAACTCTTCGGATCGGCATGACCCCCGTGAGGGGTTCGGTGCGATGTTCCGGCGGATCAGTTCGGGCCATCGGGCCGTATCCGATCATGTCATGTCGATCATGTTCGGTCGAACCACCTCGCGACGCGGGGCGAGATGAGTGGGGAAAGTAGTAGGTGACGTGCAACCAGTGCCCGCGGGGGAGAACTACGTGAAAGGAACGACCGGAAGTGGTGTGTCATGAGCACACGGTCCCGGCCTGCTTTCCGTGAGGGAGGGCTGACCGTCCTCGCCAATCGGACCACGCGCCCTGGTGTGGTCCCCGCGACCTGGCCGCCTCGCACGGCTGTCGTCACCGGCGCGTCCAGCGGTATCGGCCGGGAGGCCGCGCTGCTGCTCGCCGCCGGCGGCTGCAGCTCGCTGCTGGTCGGCCGCAACGGTGCCGCGCTGGATGAAGTTGCCGCCGCCACAGAGGGTCACCGGATCGCGGTGGACCTGGCGGAACCAGGCTCGGAGCTGGCTGTTGCCTCCCGTGCCAGCGAACTGCTCGGGGACGTAGATCTTCTGGTGTGCTCGGCGGGGCTCGGCGCAGCCGGGCCCTACGACATGATGTCTCCGGACGCGATCGCGCAGCTCGTCGCGGTCAACGTCCTCTCGCCGATGACGCTGGTCAGGGCCATGCTACCGGCCATGCTCGATCGTGGGCAGGGCCGGATTCTGATTGTCGGCAGCATCGCCGGCGCGCTGGGCGTGCGCGGCGAGGTCGCCTACTCCGCGACGAAGGCGGCGATGGTCGGCTTCGCCGACGCGCTGCGGGCCGAGGTCGCCGGGCGCGGAGTCACCGTGACTCTGTGTGTCCCCGGTGTCGTCGACACGCCGTTCTTCCACCGCCGTGGAGCCCCCTACGTGCGGCGGTGGCCGCGGCCGATCCCGGCCGCGCTCGTCGCCGAGCGGATGCTCGAGGCGACCGGACGCGGCCGCGCGGATGTCTGGGTGCCCGGCTGGCTGCGCGGCGCGGTCCGGGTGCACGGAGCGGCGCCGTCGATGTACCGCAAGCTGGCCGGTGTCTTCGGATGATGCGGTGTCCTCAAATGATGCGATGTCCTCGGATGATGCGGTGCCGGAATCGTCGCGCGGCTGGGCTCACGCCGGTTGCCACGGGGGGTGAGCGAGGCCGATGACAGCGTCGGCGGCCCCGCACGGGCCGCCGACGGCAGACGCGCCGGGGCGGAGCCGGCGACGCACCCTCGTCGCCGGCTCCGCGCCGCCCCCGCGGGCGGAGCCACCGGACGCGCTCTGCCCCGGACCGGGCTGGCGACTCCCGGTCCGTCCGGACCTGCCCACCAGGTTCGTGAGGCGCGCCCATGACCATCCGGTGCGATCGGGCGTTCGGGCCGCCAGCCGGGCGGCCCCGGGCGTCAGCAGCGCTCAACCCGACCTACCTCGGGTAGCCCGGGCCTCGGCGCCGGGCTCGCCATCCGGGGAGACCACGAACCCGGCCCACCGCGCCCGGAGTGCAGACCGTCATCGAAGGAGAGGCGTATGACCGCCATCGACGCCCCAACCGGCCCACCACGTACGCCTGCGCCGTCGGGCGCGACCGGCCTGTCCACTCCCGCCGAGCAGCTGCTGCGCCTCGCCCCGGCGGAGAACTTCCCGGTCTCGCCGGCCGTCCTGCCCGCCGCGGTGCGCACCCATTTCAACGCGCTGTACGCCTACTGCCGGTTCGTCGACAACATCGGCGACGAGGCGACCGGCGACCGGCTCGCCCTGCTCGACCACCTCAGCGCTGACCTGGCCCTCATCTGGGCCGGCGGCGAGCCCGAACTGCCCGTCCTGCGTCGCCTCGCCCCCACCGTAAGGGCCTGTGACCTGCCCGCTGAGCCGTTCGAGCGCCTCGTCGAGGCGAACCGCCAGGACCAGCTGGTCGCCCGGTACGAGACGTTCGAGGACCTCGTCCGCTACTGCACCCTGTCGGCCGACCCGGTCGGGCGGATGGTGCTCGGGGTGTTCGGCCTGGCCACTGCGGACCGGGTCGTGCTCTCCGACCGGGTGTGCACGGCCCTGCAGCTCGTCGAGCACTGGCAGGACGTGGCCGAGGACCTCGCGGCCGGGCGCATCTACCTGCCGCTGGAGGACCTCGACGCCTTCGGGGTGACCGAGGCGGACCTGAGCGTGAAGGTCGCCGGACCCGCGGTGCGCCACCTGATGGCGTTCGAGGTGGCCCGGGCGCGAACCGTGATCGACCAGGGCGCCCCGCTGGTGTCGATGGTCCCCGGCCGGCTGCGGCTCGCGCTGGCCGGGTTCGTCGGCGGCGGGCGATCCGCGCTGGACGCGATCCGTCGCGCCGGTTACGACGTGCTCGGCGGGCCACCCAAGGCGCCGAAGCCGCGGATGGCGGGCTTCGCGCTCGTCGCCCTGGCCCGTTCGACGGCCCCGGGGTCGGCCGCGGCCGCCAGCACCGCCGCCGCGGTGGCCAGTGCCACCAGCGTGGCCGGTGCCGCTGCCAGCCGACCAGCCAGCCTGTGTTCCGACAAGGGGGAGGGCCGATGAACGCCCCGACACCGATCCCCGGCCGCCGCCCGACCGTCGCCGAGGCCTACGCCTCCTGCGAGGCGCTGACCCGCGACGCGGCCCGTAACTTCTCCTACGGCATCCGGCTGCTGACGCCGGACCGGCGCGGCGCGCTGAGCGCCGTCTACGCGCTCTCCCGTCGTCTCGACGACATCGGCGATGGCGACCTGCCCGACGAGGAGAAGCTCGCCGGCCTCGCCGAGGTCCGCGCCGAGGTGAACAACCTGGGCGAGAGTAGCTCCACGGACCCGGTGTACGTCGCGCTCGCCGACGCCGCCCGGCGCTTCCCGATCCCGCTGGAGGCGTTCATCGAGCTCGCCGACGGGGTCGAGAGCGACGTGCACGGCCGGACGTACGAGACCTTCGACGACATGGTCGGCTACTGCCGACTGGTCGCCGGCACGATCGGCCGCCTCTCGCTGGGCATATTCGGCACCGAGCGGGCCGCCACCGACAGCTCCGCCCCGGCGATCGCCGACGCGCTCGGCGTGGCACTGCAGCAGACGAACATCCTGCGCGACGTGCGTGAGGACCTGCTGGGCGGGCGGATCTACCTGCCGGCCCAGGAGCTCAAGGCCGCCGGGGTCGAACTCACGGTGGGCGACGACGGCCGCCTCGGCGGCCCGCAGGTGGAGCTGCTCGGCTATCTGCGCTACTCCGCGCAGCGAGCCGAGGACTGGTACGCCCGCGGGATGGTGCTGCTCGACCTGCTCGACCGGCGCAGCGCCGCCTGTTGCGGTGCGATGGCCGGCATCTACTTCCGGCTCAACCGGCGGATCAAGGACGATCCCAGTGCCGTGCTGGACCGCCGGCTCGCGCTGCCCGGCTGGGAGAAGGCGGTCGTCGCCGCCCGCAGCCTCGCCGGCCGGCCGGAGACGAGCGCCGCATGAGCGCCGGGGCACTCGATGCCGTCGCCGGTGGCGACGACGCGCGGGGGCACCTGGTCGTCGTGGGGGGCGGGCTCGCCGGGATGGCCGCGGCGCTGCTCGCCGTGGACAGCGGCGTTCGGGTGACCCTGCTCGAGGCCCGGCCCCGCCTGGGCGGCGCGACCACGTCGTTCCGCCGCGGCGAGCTGACGATCGACACCGGTCAGCACGTGTTCATGCGCTGCTGCACCGCCTACCGCGGGCTGCTCGCCCGCCTCGGCGTGGAACACCTCACGACGCTGCAGCCGCGCCTCGACGTGCCGGTGCTGATCGGCAGCTCGCTGACCCGCACCCGGCTGCGCCGCACCGGCGTGCGGCTGCCCGCGCCGCTGCATCTTGCCCCGGCGCTGCTCGGCTACAAGGCGCTGCCGCTGGTGGAGCGGCTGCGTGCCGGCCTCGCGGCGTTCCAGCTCGGCCGGCTCGACCAGCGCTCACCGGCGGTGGACGGGCGCTCGTTCGGCGCCTGGCTCGCCGAGCACGGCCAGGGCCCGGCGGCGACCAGCGCGCTGTGGGAGCTGCTGACCGTGGCGACCCTGAACGTGCCGGCGCAGGACGCGTCCCTGGGCTTGGCCGCGAAGGTCGTGCGGACCGGTCTACTGGAGGGCGCCGACGCCGGCGACCTCGGGTGGGCCGACGTGCCGCTGTCCCGCCTGCATGGTGACGCCGCGGTGGCGGTCCTGACCGCCGCCGGCGCCGACGTGCGGACCGGGGTGAAGGTCCGGTCCATCACCGCCTCGGGCGGCGGCTGGGAGGTCGCCGTCACCTCGGGTGGCACCGGCCGCGGCGAGGCGGTGCCTGGTGCCGATGAGTCCGGCGTGCTGCGCGCCGACGCGGTGGTGCTGGCCGTGCCGGCGCCGGCGGCGGCCGGGCTGCTGCCCGCGGGCGCGACCGTGGATCCCGAGAAGCTGCGGGCCCTCGGTGACTCCCCGATCATCAACATTCACATGATCTACCCCCGGCAGATCATCGAAGGGCCGTTCCTCGCGGTCGTGGACTCGCCCATCCAGTGGATCTTCGACCGGACGATCTCCTCGGGCCTGGCCGCGTCCGGTCCGCCCGGCGCGCAGTACCTCGCGCTGTCCCAGTCCGCGGCGCAGCCGTGGATCGACCGGCCGGCGAACGAGCTGCGCACCATGTTCATCGACGAGATGGCCCGGCTGTTCCCGGCGGCCCGCGCCGCGGAGCCGCTGGAGGTCTTCGTGACCAGGGAGCGGACCGCGACCTTCCGCCAGACGCCCGGTTCGCTCGCGTTGCGCCCGGGTGCGGCGACCGGACTGCCACACTTTGCGCTGGCCGGGACGTACACCGACACCGAGTGGCCAGCGACCATGGAATCGGCTGTGCGTAGCGGACTCACTGCGGCCCGTGAGAGCCTGGCTGGTATGGGGGTCGTCGTAGGTGAGCTGGCCGGGACTGTCGCCGGGAGCGTGGCGAGCGGCCGGCGGCCGTCGGCGCGGGCCGTGCCGGACCAGGCCATCACGACAACAACGTATGCATCGGATTCGTCGGAATTTTCGGATCCACGGGGCGTGAACACGGTGGCCACCGGATCGCCGGTGGCCACCGGTCAGCAAGGGAACTCATCCACAGGGGGATACCCGGTATGACCATGACGGTTCCGGATGCGATCGAGCGGGGGCGGACCCTTACCGTGCCGGCCCTGCGCGCCGTGGTGGATCGGCTGAACCCGCGGCTTCGCCACATCGTCGCCTACCACCGAGGCTGGGTGGACGCGGCCGGCGAGCCACTGGCGGGCAGCGGCGGCAAGCTGGTCCGCCCGGCGCTGGCGCTGCTGTCCGC
>NZ_JALKFU020000165.1 GCF_023242965.2 Frankia sp. AgKG'84/4 | reverse complement strand
GGCGCTGACAGCGCCGGCGGCGACGGTGGGCCGGGGGACGCGCTGGGTGCCGGTGGGTGCCTCGACCGGGCGGACGCCGGTGCGGCGCTGGTGGGCGCCGGTCATTTCGGCGTCGTCCCGCCCTCGGCGAGTGGCGATCATGGCGGTGTGCTCGTGCTCGTGCTCGTGCGCGGCGCTGACGTCGACGCCGGCGTCGCGCAGCGCGGTCGTGAGTGCCTCACGGAGCTCGTCCGCCGCGTCGGCGGCGCTGGCGGGCCGTGCCCGGGGGGACTTCGCCAGCATCCGGGTCAGCACGTCCCAGACCGGCTGGGGAACGCCCGCGATGGGCTGGGGCTCGTCCTCGCGGTGCGAGCGCATCAGCTCGATGGGGTTCGCCGAGTCGAACGGCGGCGATCCGGCGAGCACCTCGTACAGCACGACGCCGGCCGAGTAGACGTCGGCGGCGGGCGTCGGCGGCGCCCCGGAACCGAGCTCCGGCGCCATGTACAGGGGCGTCCCGACCGGTCCGGTGGCGTGCGCGGGGGAGGCGCCGACGACCCGGGCGATACCGAAGTCCGTGAGCCGGACGATCGGATGGTCGGGGTCGGCGGGGTCGATGAGGATGTTCTCGGGCTTGACGTCGCGGTGCACGATCCCGGCGGCGTGCACGGCGTCGAGCGCCCAGAGCGTGCCGATCGCGAACCCGACGGCCTCCTCGGCGGGCCGGGGGCCGAACTCCCGCAGGTGGGCTCGAAGATCGGGGCCGTCGACGAGGTCCATCACGATCGCCAGGGTGTCCGGTTCGCGGACGAGGTCCAGGACCGCGACGAGGCTGGGGCTGTCGAGGTCGACGAGCAGGTCCCACTCGCGCAGGAAGCGCTCGACGATCTTCGGGTCATCGGCGAGTTCCCGCCGCAGTACCTTGATGGCGACCGGTGCGCCGTCGGCGACGCGGGCGGCTCGCCACACCTGGCCGGTCGTGCCCTGCCCGAGCACCTCGTGCAGCACATACCGCGAACCCAGTTTGCGCACCCCGCCTGCCTCTCCTGGCGCCGCCGATGGCGGTCGTACCTACGACAGCGCCGCGGCGGGCGGGAACCGCCCGGGCGCGGAGCCCGCAGAGATGCCTGGACCGGCGGTCCTGGCCTACCGGTGACGGTTTCGTCTGCCCGCTGGATGGCAATGACCCCGACGGATCATCCGGTTACCTCTCCGATCATCCGAGACGGACGACTCGAACAGGCTACGACGTAATCGGTTCTCGTTCCGTGCCGGGGGATGTGGCCGTCACCGAACAGTGGTAGGTCCGCCCAAGGAGGTAGCCCGTTGCGCGCGCGGCCGTGGGGCCCGGATGGGGCACTCCCCCCGGCCAAAAATGCTGAACAACAGGATTAAAAGGGATGCAAGCCTTCCTTGCGGACATCAGTCGGACGGGGGGCGGCCGCGAGGATGGACCGATCTCCGGTGGCCGAGGGTTGACGACCGGTGGTGTGTTCAGTCGACCGTCGGTGACGTCGACAGGCGCGCCGCCGCGGCGAGGACGGCGGCGCCGTGGCGCTGTCCCGGCGAGCGGGTGAGTCGCTCCAGCGGACCGGACAGCGACACCGCCGCGATGACCGTGCCGGCGTCGCCGTGTACCGGTGCGGACACCGATGCCAGTCCGGTCTCCCGCTCGCCGACGCTCTCCGCCCAGCCTCGCGCGCGTACCCGCTCGAGGGTCGCGGCGTCGAAGGGCGCGTCGGCGAGCAGCGCGGGCTCGGCTGGTTCCGCGAAGGCCAGCAGCACCTGGGCGCCGGAGCCGGCGGTCATCGGCAGCGCCTCACCGACCGGGACCGTGTCACGCAGCCCGGTGGCTCGTTCGGACGCGGCGACGCACAGGCGCAGCGCGCCGCGCCGCACGTAGAGCTGCGCGCTCTCGCCGGTCACCTCGCGCAGCTCGGTGAGGACGCGGTCCGCCCGGTCCAGCAGCTCCCAGGGCAACGGGATGGAGACGGCCGCGGCGAGCCTCGGCCCGGGGACGAACCTGCCCTCGCCGTCGCGCGTGACCAGGCGGTGGACCTCCAGCGCGCTGGCGAGCCGGTGGGCGGTGGCCCGGCTCAGGCCGGTGCGGGAGACGAGGTCCGCGAGCGACAGCGGTCCCTGCTCCACGGCGGCGAGGACGAGTGCCGCCTTGTCAAGGACGCCTACACCGCTACTCTGTTTCATGGATTGATACTGCCATCCTATAATGTGGGATGACAACAACGGGAGGGTAGGGCTGCCATGGGGCGCACACTCGCGGAGAAGGTCTGGGACGCCCATATGGTGCGCCGGGCCGAGGGCGAACCGGATCTGCTGTACATCGACCTGCACCTGGTGCACGAGGTCACCTCGCCGCAGGCGTTCGAGGCGCTGCGGCTCGCCGGCCGGCCGGTGCGCCGGCCCGACCTGACCATCGCCACCGAGGACCACAACGTCCCGACGACCGACACGCTGTTGCCGATCGCCGACCCGGTGTCGGCGGCCCAGGTCGAGGCGCTGCGGAAGAACTGCGCCGACTTCGGCGTGAAGCTCTTCCCGATGAACGACCCCGGCCAGGGCATCGTGCACGTCGTCGGCCCGCAACTGGGCCTGTCCCAGCCCGGGATGACGATCGTCTGCGGCGACAGCCACACCTCCACGCACGGCGCGTTCGGCGCGCTGGCCTTCGGCATCGGCACGAGCCAGGTCGAGCACGTCCTGGCGACCCAGACCCTGCCCCAGCGCCGGCCGAAGACGATGGCGGTGACGGTCGAGGGCGACCTGCCCGTCGGGGTCACCGCGAAGGACCTGATCCTGGCGATCATCGCGAAGATCGGTACTGGCGGAGGCGCGGGCCACATCATCGAGTACCGCGGCGCGGCGATCCGTGGCCTGTCCATGGAAGGCCGGATGACCGTCTGCAACATGTCGATCGAGGCGGGCGCGCGGGCCGGGATGGTCGCTCCCGACGACACCACCTTCGAGTACCTCGCCGGCCGCGAGCGGGTCGCGACCGGCCCGGCGTGGGACGAGGCGGTCGCCTACTGGCGGACCCTCGCCTCCGACCCGGACGCGGAGTTCGACCATGAGGTCGTCATCGACGCGGCGAGCCTCACCCCGTACGTGACCTGGGGGACCAACCCCGGCCAGGCGGCGCCGCTGGGCTCGCTCGTGCCCACGCCCGGCGACTACGCGAGCCCCGCCGCGCAGGCATCGGCGCAGCGGGCCCTGACCTACATGGGGCTGACGGCGGGCACCCCGCTCACCGACGTCGCCGTCGACACGGTGTTCATCGGTTCCTGCACGAACGGCCGGCTGTCCGACCTGCGTGCCGCGGCCGACGTGCTGCGGGGGCGCCAGGTCGCGGGGGACGTGCGGGTGCTGGTCGTACCCGGCTCGATGCAGGTCAAGGCGCAGGCCGAGGCCGAGGGGCTGGACCAGGTCTTCGAGGCGGCCGGAGCGCAGTGGCGCAGCGCCGGCTGCTCGATGTGCCTGGGCATGAACCCGGACACGCTGGCGCCTGGCGAGCGCAGTGCGTCGACGTCGAACCGCAACTTCGAGGGGCGCCAGGGCCAGGGTGGGCGGACCCACCTCGTCTCGCCGCAGGTCGCCGCCGCCACCGCGATCACCGGCCGGCTGACCGCCCCGGCGGACCTGTAGCCACCGGAGCACCGTCCAGGCTCACTCCGGACATCTCCCGCCGGCCCGTCTCGGCCGGGACGGGGCTGTCACGACCGTCGGCGTCGTCACGCCGGCCTTCACGCAGAGGGGAGCGTTTCCGCGATGGAGGCGTTCACTATCCACACCGGTCGGGCCGTGCCGCTGCGCCGCAGCGACGTGGACACCGACCAGATCATTCCGAGTGACTGGCTCAAGCGCATCGAGCGCACCGGCTTCGGTGCCGGGCTGTTCTCCCAGTGGCGGACCGACGAGAGCTTCGTGCTGAACAACCCGGTGTACGCCGGCGCGTCGATCCTGCTCGCCGGCCCGGACTTCGGCACGGGCTCGTCGCGCGAACACGCCGTCTGGGCTTTGCAGGACTACGGCTTCCGCGCGGTGATCTCCGCGCGGTTCGCGGACATCTTCCGCGGCAACGCGCTGGGCAACGGGCTGCTGCCGGTCCAGCTCCCGGCGGCCACGGTGGAGAACCTGCAGTCCGCCGTGGAGCGCGACCCGACCGTCGAGATCACCGTCGACCTCGCGGCGCGCGAGGTGCGGGGCGCGGGCGTGGTGGCGGCATTCGAACTCGACGACTTCACCCGCTGGCGGCTCATGGAGGGCCTGGACGACGTCGGTCTGACGCTGCGCCACGAAGAGATGATCACCGGTTTCGAGGGTGCGCGACCGGCCTGGCTGCCGACCACGGTCTAGCGGCGGCGCGGTGGTGTGTGCCACTCCCGCGTGTCCCCCGCCGGTATCTCGGCACCAATGTGACGCAATTCATATCTGGTGTCGGGGCTTCGTCGAAGCGTGGCGTGAGCCCGTCGGGCGGGTCCGGTGACGCGGTCTTCGATCCTCGCCTGAGGCGTACGGGTGGCTACGTAGCAGAGTTGGCCCGTGATGACGGCGGCGGCCGGCGACCAAATCGTGACATTGAGCCCAAGTATCCCGACAGCTCTCGCTACTCAAAGTGATGAATCTACCGGATGGCCGACGTGCGCCGTGCAGGACACATCCCGCCGCCCACTGGCGCGAACCCGATGACGTGCGCGTTTGTGTGACGCGACACGGTCGTGGGAATTGCCCTCGACAGTGGAGATGCCTACGGTGCAGCGCAGTGTGATGCCCGATCTGCTCCCCACCCCGCAACCCGCGGGGGCGCCCGGAGGTAGTTGTGAACAAGTCCCAGTTGGTTGACCGCATCGCCCAGCAGATCGAGGGCGGACGGTCCAATGCCACCAAGGCGGTCGACGCCGTGTTCGACGCCATTCAGGAGGCCGTTGCCAGTGGCGAGAAGGTGACCATCACCGGTTTCGGTGTCTTCGAGCGGGTCGAGCGGGCCGCCCGCACCGGTCGCAACCCCGCGACCGGTGAGCCCGTGCACGTCGCGGCGTCCGTCGTGCCGAAGTTTCGGCCCGGCTCGGAGTTCAAGTCGAGCGTGTCCGCCAGCAGCGACTGACCGACGGTGCGGGCGCCGGGCCTACCGGTGCCCGCGCCGGACGGCCTGCGCCATGAGCTCGTGCTGGTGGTCGGACAGCCGGGCGTCGTCGGCGCCGGTCGTGTGCCGCTCCCACCGGCCGTCGGAGTGGAGCACCCATCCCGACACCTCGTCGGAGAACGCGTGGTCCAGCATCCCGCGCAGGCCACCGCGGTCCTGCGGGTTCCCGACGCGGACCAGCGCCTCGATCCGCCGGTCCAGGTTGCGGTGCATCATGTCGGCGCTGCCGATCCAGAATTCGTCCACAGACGCGAACTCGAGCACCCGGCTGTGCTCGAGGAAGCGGCCCAGGATCGACCGGACGCGGACGGTCTCGGACAGGCCGGGAACACCGGGCCGCAGCGCGCAGATGCCGCGGACCAGGCAGTGGACCGGCACGCCGGCCATGGAGGCGCGGTAGAGGGCGTCGATGACCTGTTCGTCGACCAGGCTGTTCACCTTGAGGCGGATGCCGCACGGCTTGCCCTGCGCCGCGGCCCGGGCCTCGGCGTCGATGCGCTCCAGGATGCCGTCCCGCATGTGCTGGGGCGCGACGAGCAGCGAGCGGTACTCGGTCTGCCGGCTGTAGCCGGTCAGCACGTTGAACAGGTCGGTGAGGTCCGCGCCGACCTCCGGGTCGGCGGTGAGCAGGCCGAGGTCCTCGTAGAGTCTGGCCGTCTTGGGGTTGTAGTTGCCGGTCCCGACGTGGCAGTACCGCCGCAGCCCGCCCCGCTCCTGACGCACCACCAGGCAGGTCTTGCAGTGCGTCTTGAGCCCGATCAGGCCGTAGACGACATGGCAGCCGGCCCGCTCCAGCTCGCGCGCCCAGCGGATGTTGGCGCTCTCGTCGAACCTCGCCTTGATCTCGACCAGGACGACCACCTGCTTGCCCGCCTCGGCGGCGGCGACGAGCGCGTCGACGATCGGCGAGTCGCCCGAGGTGCGGTAGAGCGTCTGCTTGATGGCCAGTACCGCCGGGTCGGCCGCGGCCTGCTCGATGAACCGCTGTACCGAGGTCGTGAACGAGTCGTACGGGTGGTGGACGAGGACGTCGCCCTCGCGCAACACGCTGAAGAAGTCCGGCGTCTCGCCGTCCCCGGCCGTCAGCCGCGGATGGGTCACCGGAACCCGGGGTGCGTCCTTGAGTTCGGGTCGGTCGAGGCCGTAGAGCGCCCACAGCGCCGAGAGGTCGAGCATGCCGGTGACACGGTGCACCTCGCGTTCGGTCACCTCGAGTTCGCGCATGAGCATCACGAGCAGGTCCGCGTCGATGTCGTCGTCGACCTCGAGGCGCACCGCCGGACCGAAGCGCCGGCGGGCCAGCTCCCGCTCCAGTGCCTGCAGCAGGTCCTCCGCCTCGTCCTCCTCGACCTCGAGATCGGCGTTGCGAGTGACCCGGAACAGGTGCGAGTTGATCACTTCCATGCCGGGGAAGAGCTGGTCGAGGTGGGCGGCGATGATCTCTTCGAGGGGCACGAAGCAGGCGCTCGGCGTGACGGCCGCCCGGTCGTTCTGACCTGTGCCGACGTCCTGGCCCGCGCTGCCACTGTCGGCCGGCTCCACGTCGACCTGGACCAGCCGCGGCACGTTCTGCGGCACCTTCACCCGGGCGAAGCGGTCATCCTCCCCGCCGGGCTCACGGACCTGCACGGCGAGGTTGAGCGACAGCCCGCTGATGTACGGGAACGGGTGCGCGGGATCGACCGCCAGCGGCGTGAGGACGGGGAAGATCTGCTCGTGGAAGTAGTCGTGCAGGCGTTCCCGCTGGGAGTCGCTGAGCTGCGACCAGAAGCGGATGCTGATGCCGGCGTGCGCGAGGGAGGGCACCACCTCGTCGGTGAAGCACCGGGAGTGCCGCTCCGTGAGCGCCACGGCGGAGCGGCTGATGAGCGCGAGCTGCTCGCGCGGGCTCAGGCCGTCGGCCGAGCGCATCGCGAGGCCGGTCGCCTCCCGCCGCATCAGCCCGGCGACGCGGACCATGTAGAACTCGTCCAGGTTGCTGGCGAAGATGGCGAGGAACTTGGCCCGTTCCAGCAGCGGGGTGGCGACGTCCTCGGCGAGCGCGAGCACCCGGGCGTTGAAGTCCAGCCAGGAGGCCTCACGGTTGATGAACCGGTCGGGCGGCAGGTCGGATGGCTCGGGTGGCCGGGGCGCCTCGAGGGGTTCGAGCAGGCCACTGCGGGCCTTTCGCTGAGGCTGTTCAGGTCGGGTCGCCACCAGCTCGCTCATGACACTAGATGGTGCCAGTCGCCGAGCAAGTCGGCACTGCGACGCGATGCGCCAAAGGACCTGAACTCATCTCGGATGGGGTGGAGTCGGGACAGTCCGGTTCGTTATTTAGTACGTAGAGTGACGATCTGGATGCTCCCTGCTCATCCTTTCCGGCCGAATCGACGGCATGTTAACGGCAGTGAAACGAGCCGAGGTAAAGGTCGGCAGTGCGCTGGAAACATGAGGGGTCATCGCCCGCGGGGAGGGTGGTCGGTCGCGGCGCCGGCGGCATCCGGCTGGTGTCCGAACTCACATCCCCGTCGGTGATCGCGTGGGGCTGGGGAGATGATCGGAGAAGGTCGTGGAGGCATTCCACGTGGACGGAACGGAGGCACTCCACGTGGGCGGCGTGGTGGCACTCGACGTGGGCGACGCGGCGGCACTGGCGCGCCCGCCCGAGCCCGGGCTGAGCGCCGACGACCTCACCGAGCTGCCGGCGGGCGCCCGGGTGGCCTACCGCGTCCGCCAGCTCTACCGGTACAGCTATGCCGGCCGGGCCGTCGATCTGGTGCACCGGCTCGTCGTCGTGCCACCCGGGCGCCATGGCGACCAGGTGCTGCGGGCCGCGCGAATCGCGATCTCCGCCGACGCGGCCCGGACGCTCTGCTCCCGGGGAGTCGACGGCCACCGGGTGGTGACGGCGTACCTGTCCGAGGTGCCGCCCAGTCTGGAGTTCGAGGTCGACGTCGCTGTCGAGCAGACCGGCGGCGGTGCCCGGCCCTGGCTGCGGGCCACCGCGCTGGGCAGCCGACGGCTGCTGGACGCCACGGCGCTGACCGCACCGGACGCCGCACTCACCGCGGCCGCCCGGTCACTGGCCACCGACGATCCGCTGCTCACCGCGCGCCGCTTCTGCGCCTGGGCGAACAGCCGGATCCGCTACGTTCCCGGCAGCACCGACGTGTCGACCAGTGCCGCCCAGGCGCTCGCCGGCGGCACCGGGGTGTGCCAGGACCAGGCACACGTGATGCTCGCCCTGTGCCGCGCGGCGGGCGTCCCCGCCCGGTACGCGATGGGCCATCTCGTCGGTGACGGGCCGCCGCACGCCTGGGTCGAGGTGATCGTGGCTGACGGTGTCGCCAGCCGGATCGCGTCACCGGGGACGCGCGCGGGGTCCGGTCCTGGCGCGAGGCAGCCCGGCGCCGTCGCGGTGGCCTTCGATCCCTGCCACGACAGGCTCGCTGACCTGCGGTACGTCACGGTCGCCGTCGGTCGGGACTACGCCGACATCGCGGCGACCTCCGGTCACTACAGCGGCGCAGGGAGGGGGACCCTGCATGCCAACCAGCGTGTCACGGCCGTCGAGGTCCCCCCGGGCGGGCTTGGATCCGCCGCGGGCGCCACGGCGCCCGAGGAGACCGCGCGGCACGCGAGGCATCAACCTACTCTTTGTGATAGAGCCGTCACGCGCTAGGTTGGCGAGGGGCGCCAACCCCTCTGTTGATGACTTGTAGCAATTTTATCGGCCGTTTCCGTTGTGCTTCGAGGATCCCTCTGTCCCAGGCGGCCGACGCACGGGGGAGGAGGGCGGGACGAGTGACGCTCGTCGACGCCGCCGTCATCGTCGCCGGGCTCGCGGCGACACTGAGCTGTGGCTGGGCCGGCCGTCGCCTCGACCGTGCCCGCGGCCGCTGGCTCGTCTGGCTGTCACTGGCGCTGTCGTCCTGGACGGTGGCGCAGGTGGCCGGGGTGCTCCACCGCTGGGAACGGGCCTCGGCCGGGCGCCGCACGATCGCGGAGGTCGGTTACAGCGGTGCCGGCGCGGACAGCCGCCGGTTCTTCCCCCTGCTGCCACTGATGGTCCGGGTCCTGGACCACATCCCCGGCGCCGACGGCCACGCCGGGATCATGCTGCTGCTGGTCGTCAACGTGGCCGCGCTGGGCTTCGCGCTGGTCCTGGTGCGGCTCGCGCGGCTGGAGGGCCTCGACGAGGCCGCGACCTACCGCCTGATCTGGCTCGCCGCGCTGGCGCCGCCAGCGTTCGTCCTGGTGATGGGGTACGCGGAGGCGTTCGCGGGGCTGCTCGCGGTGGCTGTCCTGCTCGGGGCGCGGTCCCGGCGCTGGGAACTCGCCGCATGCGCCGGCCTGCTCAGCGGGCTGTGCCGCCCGCTCGGGGTGCTGCTCGCCGTACCGGTGGCCGTCGAAGCCGCGCGCGGGCTGCCCTGGCCGCTCCTGCGC
>NZ_JALKFU020000164.1 GCF_023242965.2 Frankia sp. AgKG'84/4 | reverse complement strand
GGTCCGCAGCGTGCGGCTGGCGCCCGCGGAGCCGGTGGCCTGCGCGGAGGCGGTCGCGGCGGCGTGCGTCGCCGACTGGCTCGTGCTGGGCCCCGGATCGCTTTACACGAGCATGCTGCCGCACCTGCTCGTGCCGGGGATGCGCCAGGCGATCACGAGTTCCCGAGCGCGGGTGCTCATGGTGCTCAACCTGGCCGCCCAGCCCGGCGAGACCGCGGGCTACACCCCGCAGGCGCACCTGGACGTGCTGCGTCAGCACGTTCCCGGCCTGCGGGTGGATGTCGTGCTCGCCGATCCGACGGCCGTGCCCGAACCCGAGCCGCTGGCCCGGGCGGCGGCGCGGCTCGGAGCCCGCCTGTACCTGGCGCCGGTGCGAGTGCCGGGGGTGCCCGTGCACGACCCGGTCCGGCTCGCGGCAGCCTTCCAGGCGGTGTTCGCCGGGCTGCCCGAGCGCCCCCCGGCGACGGCGGACGCGGCGTCGTGGGATTCGGCGTCGTGGGATTCGGCGCCAGGTGACCAGGCGCCGGGGGATCAGGCGCCGGGTGACCAGGCGCCGGGGGATCAGGCGCCGGGGGATCAGGCGCCGGGGGACTCTGCCTCCAGGGGGGCCGCGACCGGTCTGGTGCCACCGGCGCAGGCCACGGCCTCGACCGGCACCGCCGCGCCCGTGCCACCCGCCGCCAGGACTGCCGGGATCAGCCCGGCCGGCGCGGCGGCGTCGCGGGGGCCGTCCGTGAACGGCGCCAGGCGGCCGGTCACCACGTACCCAACGTCCGGCGGTGCTGACCGTCGGACCTCATCCGGTGAAGCCAAGGAGTGATCGGTGTGGCGGCGATGACGGCCACCGTCAAGGACGAACTGAGCCGGCTACGGGTTGCGAAGCCCTGCTGCCGGCGGGCCGAGATGGCCGCCCTGCTGCGTTTCGGCGGGGGACTTCACATCGTCGGGGGCCGAATCGTCGTCGAGGCCGAGCTGGACACGGGTGCCACCGCGCGCCGGTTGCGCCGCGAGGTCGCCGAGGTGTTCGGCTTCCCGTCCACGGTCGCGGTGCTCGCCGCCGGTGGGCTGCGCCGGTCGGTGCGCTACATCGTCCGGGTGGAGCGCGACGGCGAGCAGTTGGCCCGCTCGACCGGCCTGCTCGACCAGCGGGGCCGCCCGGTGCGCGGGCTGCCGCCGCAGGTCGTGACCGGCTCGGCGTGTGACGCGGCGGCGGCGTGGCGGGGTGCGTTCCTCGCGCACGGCTCGCTGACGGAGCCTGGCCGGTCCTGCTCGCTGGAGGTCACCTCGCCGGGGCCGGAGGCGGCGCTGGCCCTGGTCGGCGCGGCGCGCCGGCTCGGTGTGCAGGCCAAGAGCCGGGACGTGCGCGGCGTCGACCGGGTGGTGATCCGCGACGGCGACGCGATTGGCGCGCTGCTGACCCGCATCGGCGCCCACGAGAGCCTGCTCGCCTGGGAGGAACGGCGGATGCGCCGGGAGGTCCGGGCGACGGCGAACCGGCTGGCGAACTTCGACGACGCCAACCTGCGCCGGTCGGCCCGGGCGGCGGTCGCGGCCGGGGCCCGGGTGCAGGCGGCGATGCGCATCCTGGGCGAGGACGCCCCCGAGCACCTGCTGGCCGCGGGCCGGCTGCGGCTCGAGCACGCCCAGGCGTCGCTGGAGGAGCTCGGCGCGCTGGCGGACCCGCCGTTGACCAAGGACGCGGTCGCCGGGCGTATCCGGCGGCTGCTGGCGCTCGCCGACAAGCGGGCGAATGCCCTGGGCATCCCCAACACCGAGGCAAGCGTCTCACCGGACCTCCTGGAGAACGCCTGAACCCTGACAATGGGCTGCTTGGACAATTTCGGGCATTTCACTACCTACATGACCGGAATTGCCGATCCGACGCCGGGCACTGATGGCACGCGACGATGCGCGCCGTGGCCGGCCGGGGCCTGATCAACGGTTCGTGGCCGCGTGGAATAATCACCGGTGGCACCATCGGGATCGCCCGTGCGGGCGATGTTTCGACTCGCGCCGCGCGGCCGCCCACCCGGGCGTCCGCCGGCCGGTGCCCCCGTCCTGACCGGGTGCGTACCTGGCCCGGAGCGTGGACGGGCGCAGTGGGGGAACCTTCGGCTGCGGCGGGTCGTCGTGGTCGGAATGAGGCAGTCCGCCCGGCGGGCGGGCAGCCTGTTGTGAGGAGACCAACACCGCACGCTTCGGATTCCCGCCGATGATGTGCGAACTCGTTAGGCTCCTCCCTCGACAACGTCATACGAACGTGTCACCACCGTTCCGGGCCACCACCCGGACGGCGTCATGACCCGATCGGCGTCATGACCCAACGATTCGACGTCACACACGACGGTAGGGAGTCCAGGACGTGGCTACGCGGGTGGGTGTCAACGGCTTCGGGCGTATTGGCCGTAACTTCTGGCGGGCGCTCGCGGCGACCAAGCGGGACGACCTCGAGATCGTCGCCGTGAACGACCTGACCGACAGCAAGACGCTCGCGCATCTGCTGAAGTACGACACCACGCTGGGCACGCTCGCCGCCCCGGTGAGCACCGCGGACGAGGGCATCCGGGTCGGCGACAAGCTGATCAAGGTTCTCGCGGAGCGCGACCCGGCCGCGCTGCCCTGGGGCGAGCTGGGGGTGGACATCGTCATCGAGTCCACCGGCCGGTTCACCAAGGCCGCCGACGCCGCCAAGCACCTGCAGGCGGGGGCGAAGAAGGTCATCATCTCGGCGCCGGCCAAGGACGAGGACCTCACCGTCGTCATGGGCGTGAACGACGACGCCTACGACCCGGCGAAGCACCACATCCTGTCGAACGCCTCCTGCACGACGAACTGCGTGGCGCCGATGGCGAAGGTCCTCGACGAGGCGTTCGGCATCACCCAGGGCCTGATGACCACCGTGCACGCCTACACCAACGACCAGGTCATCCTGGACTTCCCGCACTCGGACCTGCGCCGGGCGCGGGCGGCGGCGCAGAACATCATCCCGACCACGACCGGGGCCGCGAAGGCCACCTCGCTGGTCCTGCCGCAGCTCAAGGGCAAGCTCGACGGCCTGGCGATGCGCGTGCCGGTGCTCGACGGCTCCGTCACCGACCTTGTCGCCACCCTGGCGAAGCCCGCCAGCAAGGACGAGGTCAACGCCGCGTTCAAGGCGGCCGCCGAGGGCCCGCTCAAGGGCTACCTGGTCTACACCGAGGACCCGATCGTCTCCTCCGACATCGTGAACACCCCGGCGTCGTGCACCTTCGACTCGCTGCTCACGATGTCCGCCGGCAGCCAGGTCAAGATCATCGGCTGGTACGACAACGAGTGGGGCTACTCCAACCGGCTGGTCGACCTGACCGCGCTGGTCGGCGCCCGCCTCTAGTGGCCACCCCGGCCCCGGGTCATCGCCGCGGGCGGTGCCCGGGCCGGCTCGCCGAGGTTCCGAACCGACCGACCTCCCCACCGATGAACCGACCCCGTGCCGGCCTTGAACCCTGGAGTAACGAAGAGTGAGGACGATCGACGACCTGCAGGTCGCCGGGCATCGTGTCCTGGTCCGCAGCGACCTGAACGTGCCGCTGGACCGGTCGGGCGAGACCCCGCGGATCACCGACGACGGGCGGGTCCGCGCCAGCGTCCCGACGATCGCGGCGCTGCTCGATCGCGGCGCCCGGGTGATCGTGACCTCCCACCTGGGCCGGCCGAAGGGCGAACCCGACCTGAAGTACTCGCTCGGCCCGGTCGCGGCGAGGCTCGGGGAGCTGCTGGGCCGCCCGGTCGCCTTCGCCGGTGACGGCAGCGGCGACATCGCCGGGGCGCGTGCCCACGAGATCGTCGGCGGCCTCGCCGACGGCGAGGTGGCGCTGCTGGAGAACCTGCGGTTCTCGCCCGGGGAGACCTCCAAGGACGCCGTGGAGCGGGCGGCGTTCGCCGACGCGCTGGCGGCGCTCGCCGAGTTCTACGTCGGTGACGCCTTCGGCGCTGTGCACCGCGCGCACGCCAGCGTCGTCGACGTACCCAAGCGTCTGCCGCACGCCGCCGGCCGGCTCGTGCTCACCGAGCTCGAGGTGCTCCGCCGCCTCAGCGAGGCCTCGGACCGCCCCTACGCCGTCGTGCTCGGCGGCTCGAAGGTCTCCGACAAGCTCGGCGTCATCCGCTCCCTGCTGCCGAAGGTCGACGCGCTGCTCGTCGGCGGCGGCATGTGCTTCACGTTCCTGGCCGCGCTCGGCCACGGGGTGGGCGCGTCGCTGCTCGAGGCCGAGATGATCGACACCTGCAAGGAGCTGCTCGCCGAGGGCGGCGACCGGATCGTGCTGCCGACCGACGTCGTCGTCGCCGATCGGTTCGCGGCCGACGCCGCGACCGCGACCGTCGCCGTCGACGCCATCGACGAGGGCTGGCTGGGTCTGGACATCGGCCCGGCGTCCACCGCGGCGTTCGCCGACCGGCTCGCGGGCGCCGCCACGGTGTTCTGGAACGGGCCGATGGGCGTGTTCGAGATGGCGCCGTTCGCCGCCGGGACCCGCGGGGTCGCCGAGGCGATCGCCGCCGGATCGGGCTTCTCCGTCGTCGGCGGCGGCGACTCCGCCGCGGCCGTGCGGACCCTCGGCCTGCCGGACAGCGGCTTCAGCCACATCTCCACCGGTGGTGGGGCGAGCCTGGAGTACCTCGAGGGCAAGGCGCTGCCCGGCCTCGCGGCGCTCGACGTCTGAGGCCGGAACCGACATGGCACCGCTGGGACGCGGACGAAAGGGCAGCACCGTGGGCACGCAGAAAGCGGGCAAGGCCGGGCGGCGCACGCTGGTGGCCGGCAACTGGAAGATGAACCTCAACCACCTCGAGGCGATCGCGCTGGTGCAGAAGGTCGCCTTCGACCTCAAGCCCGCCGAGCTCGAAGCCGTCGAGGTCGTCGTCGTACCGCCGTTCACGGACCTGCGCAGCGTGCAGACGCTCATCGACGGGGACAAGCTCGCCCTGTCCTACGGCGGGCAGGACCTCTCCCCGCACAGCTCCGGCGCGCACACCGGCGACATCAGCGGCGGGATGCTGGCGAAGCTGGGCTGCAGCTACGTCGTCGTCGGCCATTCGGAGCGCCGCGCCGACCACCACGAGGATGACGCGGTCGTCGCCGCGAAGGCCAGGGCCGCCTACGCCGCCGGCATCACGCCGATCCTGTGCGTCGGCGAGGTCGAGGAGATCCGGGTCGCCGGCACCCACGTCGAGCACGTGCTGGGCCAGCTCGCCGGCTCGCTCGCAGGCATCACCGCCGAGCAGGCCGCGACGATCGTCATCGCCTACGAGCCGGTGTGGGCGATCGGCACCGGCCGCACCGCCTCGGCCCAGGACGCCCAGGACATGTGCGCCGCGGTGCGGGGCAAGCTCACCGAGCTGTATGGCGCCGAGATCGCCGGCGGCATCCGGGTGCTCTACGGCGGCTCGGTGAAGGCGGCCAACGCCGGCGAGCTGTTCACCATGCCCGACATCGACGGCGGTCTGGTGGGTGGGGCGAGCCTGGTGGCCGAGGAGTTCGTCGGCATCGTGCGCAGCGGCCCGACGGCCTGAGCGCCGGGGCGCCCACCGGCCGCGGACTCCCGGTCGGTGGGCGGCTTCGGTGCGCCGTGATGTCCCGAGGGCCCGGCCGAGGAATCGGCCGGGCCCTCGGCATGTCCGCCCCCGGCCGGATCCGTGTGGGCACCCCCAACGGCCTCGGTCGGCAACCCCATCGGGGCAAAACTTCCGGTGTGGATCTTCGGCTGGGGCGGGCCGGCACCGTGGTTCGCCCACCGCGGTGCGGTACTTTCGATACCTGGCCTGGAGTCCTACCTCCGTCATACGCACCCCGAACATGACGAGGTATGACGAAAGAAGTGTTTTCTTGATCCCCTGAACGTCGGCGGGCGCCGCGCGGCTGCGCTCGTCCCTGGCGGGTGGATCGACCGGGTGACGGCGCCCTGCCGTCTCCCCTGGAGCGGGAGCTGGTCCGAATGACGGTCGGTCTGTCGATCGCGCTGATTGTCGCGAGCGTGCTGATGATCCTGCTCGTGCTGCTGCACCGGTCGAAGGGTGGCGGTCTGTCCACCCTGTTCGGTGGCGGGGTGTCCTCGTCGCTCGGTGGTTCCTCGGTCGTGGAGAAGAACCTCGACCGCCTGACGGTCCTCGTTGGGATCATCTGGTTCATCTGCATCATCGGCCTCGGTCTGCTGCTGAAGAGTTGAACCGACCGCGCGCGCGCCGCCGCCCCGCCCGGGGCCGGGCTGCATTCCGACTCGCGGCGCTGTTCGCCGCCCTCGCCGTCGTGGCCGCCGCCTGCAGCGGCGCCTCTGGCGGTGCCCCCTTCGCCGCCAGCCCCACCCCGGTCGCCGCGACCACCACCGCGCCGGTCGCCAAGCCCGGCGGCACCCTGCGCATCGTCACCGGGCAGATGCCCAGCGGCGACCCGGGCTGGGCCGACCAGTCCGGCGAACAGGCCGTGGCCCGGCTCGTCACCCGCCAGCTCTACAGCTACCCGACCGACCCCAGCCCGCAGAGTTCGACCGTGCCCCGGCCGGACCTGGCCGTCGGCGCGCCGATCGTCACCGAGAACGGGCTGGTCTACACCGTCCGGCTGCGCTCGGCGGCCCGCTGGGACACCCCGAACCAGCGCCGGATCACCGCCAACGACGTCGCCCGTGGCATCAAGCGGCTGTGCACCCCGCCGAACCCGTCGCCGTTGCGCGGCTACTTCGCCGCGACCATCGTCGGCTTCGGGCGGTTCTGCGACGCCCTGTCGGACACCCCGGTCGCCGATGCCGCCGCCTACATCGAGAGCAACACCATCGAGGGCGTCGAGATCGTCGGGGACGACACCGTCGCGTTCCACCTGATCGCCCCGATCAACGACTTCGTGGACGTGCTGGCGCTGCCGGCCGCCGCGCCGGTGCCGCTGGAGGCGCTCGCCTACCCGCCGGACTCGGCCGCCTACCTGCGCGACCTGGTGTCCGCCGGCCCCTACCGGTTCACGGTCTCCCCGGCTGACGCGCCCGGGTTCCGCCTCGCCCGCAACCCGTCGTGGAGCGCCTCCTCCGACGGCATCCGCCGCGCGCTGCCGGACCACATCACGATCACGGACGGGCTGTCTTCCGAGCAGATGCAGCAGGACCTGGAAAGCGGCGACGCCGACATGTCACTCGACGGCGTGCTGCCCACGAGCCGGGCGGCGGAGCTGGAGAAGTCGAAGGACCCGCGGCTCACCGTCGACCCGGTGGGGTCGACCCTGGCCCTCACGGTCGGCCTGAACGGGCCATCCGCGGCGGCGCTGCGCGAATCGACGGTCCGCCAGGCGCTGCCCTACTGCGTCGACCGCCGCAGCCTCGCCGCGGCCCTCGGCGGCCCGGACTTCGCGACGGCGACCGGCAGCCTGCTGCAGTCGCCGATGACCGGTTACCGGGCGGTGGACCCGTTCCCGAGCCTCGGCGAGGGCGGTGACCCGGACCGCTGCCGCCAGGCGCTCGCCCAGACCCCGGGCGGCCCCGTCACGGCGCTGTCCCTGCTCGCCTCCGACAGCAGCACCGACGCCGCCGTCGCCGAGGCGCTGCGGACCGCCTTCGCCCGCGCCGGCATCCGCCTCGACGTCCGGATCCGCACCGGCGCGCGCCTGGCCGCCGCCGCGGTTTCCCCTGCCAGCCAGTTCTGGGACCTGGCGCTGACCTGGATCACCCCGGCCTGGTACGGCGACGCCGGGCGCACGGTGTTCCAGCCGCTGCTCGACGAGGACTGGACCGGCCCGCGGCCCGCGGACGGCGGCTACCGCGACCCGGTCGCCCTGCGCCAGCTCGACGCGGCCCTGCGCGACGCGGGCGACGCGGGCGACGCCGACGACTGGAGCGACCTGGAGCAGACCGTCATCGGCAGCGCCGCCGTCATCCCACTGGCCGTCACCCACACCCCGGCCTTCCACAGCGGCGCCGTCACGACCTTCACTGTCGTCCCCTCCATCGGGACGGCGGACCCGACGGCCGTGGCCCTGGGTACCGGGTGAAGGGCGGGCTGTCCCCGTTCGTCCCGGCTGCGCCTGGCCGGGTCGGGGTGGTCGGTGCATCCACGTTGGCCCCTCGCGGCCTACACTCCCTCCAGGACGTACCCGGAGGGACAACCGGGGGGTAGTGCCGGGAAGGTCATGCTTGCGGAGCCGACCGGCGGTCCGCGCAGTGGTCCCCACCGCACCCGGCAATGTGGGTGCGATGTCCGGGGACACCAACTTGGGACGAGACGAAGGAGCACGCGGACCGTGGCAGGTGGCAACGCCATTCGGGGGAGCCGGGTCGGGGCTGGCCCAATGGGAGAGGCGGAGCGGGGCGAGACCGCGCCCAGGCAGCGCGTCTCCTTCTGGTGCGCCAACGCGCACGAGACCAGACCGTCGTTCGCCGTCGAGGCGTCGATCCCCGACACATGGGACTGTCCGAGCTGCGGCCTGCCCGCCGGCCAGGACCGGGAGAACACCCCGGCCCCGCCGCGGACGGAGCCGTACAAGACGCATCTCGCGTACGTGCGTGAGCGTCGCAACGAGAAGGACGGGGAGGCGATTCTCGCCGAAGCGCTCGCGAAGCTCCGGGGCGCCTCCTAGCCTGGGCTGGGCCGGCCGGTCGCCCGCTGGGCCCCCGCCGGTCCGACCCGAGGATGGTGCGCCGTGACCGTGAAGGACGTCGGCGCCGGCCGTCTCGTCGCGGGGCGGTACCGGCTGCTGACCCATCTCGGCTCGGGCGGCATGGGTACGGTCTGGCGGGCGTACGACGAGGTGCTGCGGGTCGACGTCGCCGTCAAGGAGATCCGTTTTCCGGCGGACCTCGACGGTGACGAGCGGGCCGGGCAGGTCGACGCGGCGATGCGGGAAGCCCGCAACGCCGCCCGGCTGCGCGGCAACCCGCATGTCGTCACGGTCCACGACGCCGTCGAACAGGATGGCCTGCCGTGGATCGTGATGGACCTCGTGCCCGCCGACACCCTGGCGGCCATGGTCGAGCGGGACGGCCCGCTGCCCGTGGCCCAGGTCGCCGGCATCGGCTTGGCCGTCCTCGACGCGCTCACCGCCGGGCAGCGGCTCGGCGTGCTGCACCGGGACGTGAAGCCGTCGAACATCCTGCTCGCGCGGGACGGCCGGGTGCTGCTCACCGACTTCGGCATCGCGACGCACACGTCCGACCCGACGTTGCCCGAGCGGCACTCCGGCGGGGAGCCGCTCGTCCAGACGGCGGTCGACCTGCTCGCCAGCCGGGGCGGGACGCCTGCCTACATGGCCCCCGAGCGGCTGCTCGGCAGGCCCGCGACGCTGGCCGGGGACCTGTTCGCGCTGGGCGCCGTGCTGTATCTCGGTGTCGAGGGCACCGCGCCGTTCCTGCGGGACAGCCTGCCGCTGACCATCGGTGCGGTCGTGCGCGAGGAACCACCGCCGATGCTGCGGGCCGGGCCGCTCGCCCCCGTCATCGCCGGCCTGCTCGCGAAGAGCCCGGCGACCCGGCTGAAGGCCGTCGGCGCGGCGGCGCTGTTGCGCTATGCGCTCACCCCGCCCGCGCAACGCACACCGGACCCCACCAGTCGATGGCCGCCGGCCGTCGAGCCGCCGGC
>NZ_JALKFU020000163.1 GCF_023242965.2 Frankia sp. AgKG'84/4 | reverse complement strand
GCCGGACGACCTCGGGCCCCGTGGACACCCGCGCGGGATCCGGCACCCGCCGGGGGGTGGCGTCCGCCGCCGGCATGGCCACGCGAGGTGCCGCGACGCGCTGCCGAGGATTGCCCAGCAGCCGGCCGGTGACCGGAGGTTGCTCACCGATCCGCTCCGTCAGGGAGACGAACGGCCGACTTCCCCATCGGTGGTGGTGGCCGTCGCCCGGTCGCCGGATCGGCGCGGTCGCCGGGTCGCCACACTCGGCCTCCTCGATCTCACCGCGGGACCTGAACCAGCCGAACGACGCGTGCCGGCCGCGCAGCACCGCGTTCTCCGAACGGACGATCACCAGCAGGGCGGTGGCGAAGGCAGCCCGGGTACGGGCCTCGGCGAGCTGCCGTTCGAGTTCGGCGACGTAGTCCGGATCCACCTCTGCGGCGCCGGCGCCCTCCTTGGCCGGCGCGCCGCCGAACGCACCGTGATGTAGCGGCCTGAACCGGTCGAGATGAGCGGCTCGCTGGTTCTGGTCGTCTGGGAACAGCAGCTCGACGTAGTTCTCGATGACGTTCCACTCGATCTGCTTCTCGCCGCGGAACTGGCGGCTCAGATCGCGGGCACGGGCCCGCCGGATCTTGCCATCGTCCTGGTCGGACCAGACCTTGCACACGACCATCTCGTAGCTCACCCGGTACGGACGGTTGAGCGCGTGCAGATGCTGGAGGAGCTCGAGCTGGGTCTTGTTCTCGAGTTCGGGTCTGGGTCCGCGGGGTCGGGCTCCGGAAAGAGTCATCGACGTGCCGTCCGATCGTCGTGGTGGTGCCCCTGGGCGCGAACTGGCACCTGTCTTTGCCTGCGTCGCGACGTCGCTGCTGTTCATCGCGGTCTGGCGGCCGCCCGGCCTGACGACCTGGCCAGTCGCGGACGCGAAGCTCGCACCGACACTATCGGTTCCTTTCCGTTACGGACCGGTTGACGCGCAACTACGAGTACGCGGAAGCGTCGCCGGTGTCAACTGTGCGGCCATGGACCGCCCTGACAGGAATATCGTGTGTTCGGGCCCACCCACCGACCCCGTTTGTCGCCTGACTAACACTTGGCGGAAGTTTGGGGGTTGCCTGGGTGTCAGTGCGTAGTGGGCGCCTTCGGATGCTGATCCGTGTGGGTACGACTCGGCTCGTGTCGTCCCGGCAAGAGCGTCACCCATCGAGTCGTCCGTCCACGTGCGACATTTTTTTGCGGTCAGCGCCCAAGAGTGTGTCATGTTATTCGTGGCGCGTGAATTCGGCGATGAATTCGGTTCTGGCGTCGCGGTGCGGAACCCTCGGCTGTCTCGCTGGCCCGCGGTGTCGCGGTCGGCGGTGTTCCGGCGGTGGGTCGGCACGGTGGCGCACGGTCGCCGGGTGGACTGCGGTGTTGTGGTTGGGAGTCGGGCGTCTCGTCGGAGTGCACAGTTACGCGGCGGGTTGTCCTGTTGCGAACCGGTGTGCATGGGTATGAGTGATCTGCCGCCGCTGGCGGCCCGCGCCCGCCTTGCTGGGTGCCGGCTCGGTTCCACCGGTGGCCGAACATGCTTGGTGAACTGGCCGGAATTCTCGGCCCTCGCTAACTCGGTCGCCAAGGCCGGCAGATCAGATCGAAATCGCCTTGACCTCACGTCAGGTTCAAGTCATATGGTTCCTTAGGCGACCCGGAGGACCACCATGTTCCCAGCCGGCGCCTTCGGTAGTTCGTGCTGCATCGGCTACGGTGCGTTGCGCGGATCCGGGCCGCCAGCACGAGGATCCGCGCCGCTCGCGGCCGCCGGTGGGATCGTCATGTCGTCGCGGCGGCAGGCTGACCAGCCTCGTGACCGCGCAGCAGAGAGGACCGTATGCTCATCCGACTACTGCGAGGGTATCTGGGTCGCTACCGCAGCCAGATCGTGGCCCTGGTGGGGCTGCAGCTCGTGTCGACGCTCGGCATGCTGTACCTGCCGACCCTGAACGCCGACATCATCGATCACGGCGTCATCACCGGCGACACCGACTACATCCTCCGCATCGGCGGAATCATGCTCGCGGTCAGCGTGGTGCAGCTCGCCAGCGCAGGAGTGGCCGTGGTGTTCGGCGCCCGCACGGCGATGGCCGTCGGTCGGGACATGCGGGCCGCGGTGTTCGACCGGGTGCAGGCGTTCTCCGCGCGCGAGGTGGGGGCCTTCGGCGCGCCCTCGCTCATCACCCGGGCGACCAACGATGTCCAGCAGGTCCAGATGCTGGTGCTGCTGTCCTTCACGCTGATGGTCTCGGCGCCGATCATGTGCCTCGGCGGGATCATCCTGGCGGTGAACCAGGACGCCAGGCTGTCGCTGCTGCTGGTCGGGATCGTGCCGGTCCTGCTGATCGTGGTCGCGCTGATCGTGCGGCGGATGCACCCGCTGGGCCGCGGCATGCAGGAGCGCCTGGACACGGTCAACCGGATCCTGCGCGAGCAGCTCACCGGCCTGCGGGTGATTCGCGCCTTCGTGCGTGACGACTACGAGCGTCGTCGCTTCGACGTCGCCAACGCCGATCTGACCGGCTTCTCGCTGCGTTTCGGCCGGTTGATGGCGCTGATGTTTCCCCTCGTGCTCACCGTCGTGAACTTCTCCACCGTCGCGGTGCTCTGGTTCGGGTCGCACCGGATCGACTCCGGCGACATGCAGATCGGTGCGCTGACGGCCTTCATCAGCTATCTCATGCAGATCCTCATGTCGGTGATGATGGCCACGTTCATGTTCATGATGATTCCGCGCGCGGAGGTGTGCGCGGAACGCATCCAGGAGGTGATGTCGACGGAGTCGTCGCTGGTCCCGCCGGCCGAGCCGGTGCGTGAGCTGCACGGTCATGGCCGACTGGAGCTGCGGGATGTGGGCTTCCGTTATCCCGGTGCGGAGATCCCGGTGCTGCGCGACGTCGGGCTGGTCGCCGGCCCCGGCCGGACCACGGCGGTCATCGGCAGTACCGGCAGCGGGAAGACCACCCTGCTCGGGCTCATCCCGCGGATCGCCGAGGCGACCGAGGGCAGCGTGCTCGTCGACGGGATCGACGTGCGCGAGATCGATCCGGTGCTGCTGTCCCGCACCGTCGGCATCGTGCCGCAGCGGCCGTACCTGTTCACCGGGACGATCGCCTCGAACCTGCGTTATGGCAACCCGGACGCCACCGACGAGCAGCTCTGGCGCGCGCTGGAGATCGCGCAGGCCAGGCAGTTCGTCGAGGCGATGCCGGACGGCCTCGCCAGCCCGATCGCGCAGGGTGGCACGAACGTCTCCGGTGGCCAGCGCCAGCGCCTGGCGATCGCCCGGGTGCTGGTCCACCGCCCGGAGATCTACCTGTTTGACGACTCCTTCTCCGCGCTGGACTACGCCACCGACGCCCGGCTGCGCGCGGCGCTGGGGCAGGAGACGGCCGAGGCGACCGTCGTCATCGTCGCCCAGCGGGTGTCGACGATCCGCGATGCCGACCAGATCATCGTGCTGGAGAGCGGCGAGGTCGTCGGGCGAGGTACTCACCACGAGCTGATGGCGAGCAACCAGACCTACCGCGAGATCGTCCTGTCACAGCTCACCGAGCAGGAGGCCGCATGACCACGGCGCCCGCGCCGCGCCGCCCCCCGCCCCCCATGTCGGGCCCCGCGCGGTTCATGAGCGGCAACCTCGAGAAGTCGGTCGACTTCAGCGTCTCGGCCCGCCGCCTGCTGGGCCTGCTGCGGCCGCAACGGGCGGTGCTGGGCGCCGCCGTCCTGCTGGCGACGGTGTCCGTCGCGCTGAACGTGACCGGGCCGCGGCTGCTCGGGCATGCGACGGACCTCGTCCTCGAAGGGGTGTTCAACCGCCGGGTGCCAGCCGGGGTGACGCAGGAACAGGCCGTCGCGCAGCTGCGCGCCCAGGGCCACGGCACCCAGGCCGACCTGCTCGCGGCGATGAAGATCCACCCCGGCCACGGCATGGACTTCCACGCCATCGGCCGGGTGCTGCTGCTGGTCGCCATGATCTACCTGGTGTCGGGGATCTGCGGAGTGGCGCAGGCACGGCTGACGAACGTCGCGATCCAGCGGGTCGTCGGCAGGCTGCGCACCGACGTGCAGAAGAAGATCTCCCGGCTGCCGATCCGCTATTTCGACGGGCAGCCGCGTGGGGAGGTGCTCAGCCGGGTCACCAACGACATCGACAACCTCGGCCAGAGCCTGCAGCAGACGATCTCCCAGCTGGTCGTCTCGACGCTGACCATTGTCGGCGTGCTGTCGATGATGATCTGGATCTCCTGGCTGCTGGCGATCGTCGCGGTGGTGACGGTGCCGGCGTCGATGTTCGTGGCGGCGCGGCTCGGCCGGCTGGCCCAGCCCCAGTTCGTCTCCCAGTGGCGCTACACCGGCCGGCTCAACGCGCACATCGAGGAGATGTACACCGGCCACACGCTCGTCCGGGCCTTCGGTCGCCAGGAGGAGTCGGCGCAGACCTTCCGGGAGTACAACGAGCAGCTCTACGAGGCGAGCTGGCGGGCGCAGTCCATCTCCGGGGTCATGCAACCGGCGATGATGTTCATCGGCAACCTCAACTATGTCGTGGTGGCCGTGGTCGGTGGGTTGCGCGTTGCCTCCGGCGCGCTGTCGATCGGCGACGTCCAGGCGTTCATCCAGTACTCGCGGCAGTTCAGCCAGCCGATCTCACAGGTCGCGAGCATGGCGAACCTGCTGCAGTCCGGGGTCGCGTCGGCCGAGCGCGTGTTCGAGCTCCTCGACACCGTGGAGCAGGACCATGACCCGGCATCGCTGCCCCCGAGCGAGCTGACAGTGCGCGGGCGGGTCGCGTTCGAGCACGTCGACTTCCGCTACAAGCCGGAGCGGCCACTGATCGAGGATCTGTCCCTGGTCGCCGAGCCCGGCCACACCGTCGCGATCGTCGGGCCGACCGGCGCCGGCAAGACGACGCTGATCAACCTGTTGATGCGCTTCTACGACGTGACGGCCGGCCAGATCACCCTCGACGGCGTCGACATCGCCTCGATGCCGCGTGACCAGCTGCGGGCACAGATCGGCATGGTGCTGCAGGACACCTGGCTCTTCGGCGGCACCATCGCCGAGAACATCGCCTACGGTGCCGAGGGGTCGACCCGCGAGCAGATCATGGCCGCGGCGCAGGCCGCTCACGTCGACCGGTTCGTCCGCACCCTGCCGGCCGGCTACGACACGGTGCTCGACGACGAGGGCACCGGGATCAGCGCCGGGGAGAAGCAGCTGATCACGATCGCCCGGGCGTTCCTCGTCCAGCCGCTGATCCTCGTCCTCGACGAGGCCACCAGCTCAGTGGACACGCGGACCGAGGTGCTCATCCAGCAGGCGATGTCGAAGCTGCGGGCCGGGCGCACGGCCTTCGTCATCGCCCACCGGCTCTCGACCATCCGGGACGCGGACACGATTCTGGTGATGGAGAAGGGCGCGATCGTCGAGCAGGGAGACCACGCCGCGCTGCTCGCCGCGCAGGGCGCCTACGCGCGGCTGTACCAGTCACAGTTCGCCCAGGCCGTCGCGGAGGTCTGAGTCCGGCGGGGCGCCGGGTGCGGTCATCGACGCGCACCCGGCGCCCGGTCTGGTCAGTGCTCGGTCAGCCGATCAGGCCGAGCAGGTCACGGCCGTCCTGCCAGGTGCCGGTGACGTCGGCGAAGGCACCGCCCCGCCACTGCAGCAGCCGCACCGCGCTGTTGCACACCGCCGGGAAGATCGAGAGCTGCTTGCCGTCGCAGGTGTACGGGTGGGCCATGACGTTCGGCTCGTCGTGCGTGGCACGCAGGGCAGTGGTCAGGGTGTCGGCCGTGGGCTGGGGCAGACGGGCCAGCAGCGCCCGCAGGTCCAGCACCGTGGAGAAGGCCCCCTGCGAGGCCGAAGTGCGGTCGTTGGGCTTCAGCGCCGCGCGGAACGCCGCGGTGTCCGCGTCGCCGCCGGTGGTCCCGACGGGCAGGTAGCTGGACGCGAAGTAGAGGTTGTCGGTCCGGCCGGCCGCTGCCTGCGGCACCGCCGGGGTGGCGCAGGAACCGATCAGGTAGATGTCGCTGCGGACGTTCAGCGCGGCCGCGGCCTGCACGATCCGTGCGCACGCCGCCGCCTGGAAGACGACGATGATCGCGTCCGGGTTGCCGGCCGCGGCCTGGGTCACGGCCGGTGCGAAATCGGCCGCATCGGCCTTCTCCGCGATGAGCTTGACGTCCGAAACGCCCTTCTTGCGCAGAATGTTCTGTGAACCCTGGATCGCCGCGGTCAGCAGACCCGGCAGGTCGACATACAGTGCGTGCGCACTGTGAATGTGCTTCGTGGCGGTCAGGTAGTTCGTGATTCCGAGGAGTTCCGCCACGGAGCCGCCGGACAGCGCGAAGGCATTCTTCGAGTCGAGCTCACCACTGAGCTGTGGTGATCCGGTGACGTAGGGGATGTGTGCCGACTCGTAAATCGGCATCGCCGCCTGGGTGCCGAAGTCGACGCCGCCGACGACCGCGACCGGCTTTTCCGCGACCAGCCGGTTGGCGCAGTTCTGGGACGATTCCGGGGAGCCATCGGTTGCACAGGTGACCAGGCGCAGGGGCCGGCCGCCAACACCACCGACGGAGTTCGCGCGGTTTACCGCGGCCTGGGCGGCGACCCGGGTCTCCGGATATGACCCAAGAGTGCTGCCTTCGACCGTGACGAAGCCGAGCGTCAGCGGCGGCCCGGTCAGGTGGCTCGTCGCGGCGCTGTCCGGTGTGGCGTCGCCTGATGAGCCACCGCGCTGGCTCGTGCACCCGACGCCTGCCAAGGCGACGGTGAGGGCGACGGAGAACGAGAGGAGGACGCGGGAAGCTTGTCTCACGGGCGGTCAAGCTACACTCCATCTCACCCGGAACCGGAATGAGACCGCCGACTGGCGGGACTGGAGTGATGTGGTGACCACGCACCCCCACTTCCGGGCCTCGTGCAACGGTTGACCTTGGTGCTGGACATCTGCGTGGGAGCCTCGTGACCGCCTATCTGGCAGCTATGCTGCTGGGCCTCGGCCCGGGTGCCGTGTTCGCGGCCCTAGGCCTGGGTCTCGTGCTCACCTACCGTGCGTCCGGCGTCATCAACATCGCACACGGTGCGATAGCAATGTACGCGACCTATCAGTATGCCGAACTTCGCGAGGTCGGGGATCTCGTACTCCCCGTCGTCGGCGTGCCACCCCGAATTCATCTTTCCGACACCCCGTCGTTCCCGCTGGCATTCGGCGTCTCACTCACCATGGCCGCGCTGCTCTCGCTCGCGGTGTACCTGGTGGTGTTCCGCCCGCTGCGCCGTGCTCAGCCGATGATGACGGTGGTCGCGGCGGTCGGCCTCACGATCGCGCTGCAGTCCGTGGCCCTCATCCAGTTCGGCGCGGACAACCGGTTCCTGCAGCCGGTGCTGCCGCAGACGGCGGTGCACGTGCTCGGGGTCACCGTGCCGCGCGACCGGCTGCTGCTGGCCGGGATCGTCGCGCTCGCCGCGGCAGCGCTGTGGGCGATGTCCCGCTGGACGGCGTTCGGCCTGGCGACCAGGGCGGTCGCCGACGACGAGGAGACGACGGCGCTGCTCGGCCGGCGGCCGACCCTCATCGCGGCGGCGAACTGGATGCTCGCGGCGGTGCTGGCGGCCGTCGCCGGCATCCTCGTCGCCCCGATCAGCTCGCTGAACCCGACGGGCTACTCCCTGCTCGTGGTGCCCGCGCTCGCCGCCGCCCTGCTCGGTGGGATGTCCTCGTTCGGGCTGACTTTCCTCGGCGCACTGGCCATCGGCGTCGCCCAGGGGCTGCTGCTCCCGCTGCAGCAGGACGTCAGCTGGCTCAACCAGCCGGGCCTGCGCTCGCTGCTGCCCATGATCATGGTGGTGGTGGTGGCGGCCCGGCGTGGGACGCTGCTGCCCGGCCGGTCCGCGAGCGCCGTCGTGTCCGCGCCGCTGCCCGTCGTCGCGCCGCCGCGCAGCCCGCTCGCAGGTCTGCTGATCGGCGTGCCCGTCGGGGTGGTCGCGCTGTTCGCGCTCAGCGGCGCCTATCGGCTCGGTCTGGAACGCAGTCTCGCCGGCGCGGTCGTGTGCCTGTCGTTCGTGGTACTCACCGGGTACGTCGGCCAGCTCTCCCTGGCCCAGATGACCCTCGCCGGCGTCGCCGGGTTCCTACTGGCCCGGTTGCAGGGCGAGCTCGGCGTGCCGTTCCCGATCGCGCCGATCCTCGCCACCCTCGCCGCAGCGGGCGCCGGGCTGCTGCTCAGCCTGGTCGCGCGGCGCCTGCGCGGGGTCGACCTGGCGCTGATCACCCTCGTGGCGGGCGTCGCCCTACAGGAGGCGGTGTTCGGCAACCCGCTGGTCACGGGGGGCCTGCGTGGTTCGTCGGTGCCCAGCCCGAAGCTGTTCGGCGTGGACCTGGGGATCACCGGCGCGGGCTTCCCCCGGGTCCAGTTCGGGCTGCTGGTGCTGGCGTTGCTGGCCGCCTGCGGCTACGGCGTCGCCAGGCTGCGCACGGCGGGGCCGGGCCGGCAGATGCTCGCGGTCCGGGCGAACGAGCGGGCGGCGGCCGCTGCCGGCATCGACGTGCGCCGTACCCGGGCGGTCGCCTTCACCCTGTCCGCCGCGCTGGCCGGCCTCGGCGGCTGCCTCGTCGGCTACGGCCAGGGCCGGCTGTCGTTCGACTCGTTCGGCGTGACGGCGTCGCTGTTCTTCCTCGCGATCGCCGCCGTTGGCGGGGTGACCAGCGTCGCCGGGGCACTCGTCGCGGGCCTGTTGGTGCCCGGCGGGTTGGCGTTCACCCTGCTGGACCGGGCCGCCGGACTGGGCCGCTACCAGCAGCTCCTCTGCGGCCTCGCCGTGATCGTGCTGGCTGTGCTGCGGCCCGCCGGCCTGGTCCACCGCTCCACCGGCAGACCGTCCGCCGGCAGACCATCCGTACGCGGACCATCCGTGCGCGGACGATGGGGCACGACGGCCGAGGTCCCCCAGCTCGGCGACCCACCGTCCGACCCGCGGCGCCCGGGCGCCGAGGACCGGCCGCGGCTCGTGCCGCACCATGCGGAGCCGGGGGGCACGCCGTGAGTGTTCTGTCGGTGGACATGCTCGCCGCCGGGCAGGGCCGCAGCCGCATCGTCGAGGACGTCTCGTTCCGCCTGGAGGCCGGCACCGTCACCGGCCTCATCGGGCCGAACGGCGCGGGCAAGACGACCCTGATTGACGCCCTCACCGGTTTCGCGACGATCTTCGCGGGCAGTGTGAACCTCGGCGGCGCCGACCTGACCGGGCTGCCGGCGCACGAGCGCCAGCGGCTGGGGCTCGCCCGGACCTTCCAGGCGCTGGAGCTCTTCGACAGCCTGGAGGTCGCGGAGAACCTGGCCGTCGTCGCGCGAACAGGTCGAGGTCCCACCGCCCCTGCGGCCAGGGACGCGAGTCCGCCGGCGGCGCACGCCGCCGGCGGTGGGCATCGGCGCCGGCCTCCGTCCGCGCCGTGGTCCCGGTTCGGGCCGCGGTCCCGGTCGGCCGACCCGGCTGGCGCGCCGGCCGCGGCCACGCCGGAGGTCCGCAGGCTCGGACTGACCCAGATCGCCGACCGCCTGCCGGCGACGCTGACCCATGACGAGCGAGCCGCCGTCGCCCTCGGCCGGGCC
>NZ_JALKFU020000162.1 GCF_023242965.2 Frankia sp. AgKG'84/4 | reverse complement strand
AAGCTGGTGGGCCGGGCCGACCGGCGCCTCGCGCGCAAGGTGGCCGCCGCGGCCGCCCTCCCGGTCGGCGCGGAACGGGACGTGCTGCTGCACTCCGCCCGCAAGCAGGCGAAGCGGCTGCGGTACGCGGCCGAGATCGTCACGCCACTGTACGGCGGCCAGGCCGCCGCGCTGGCCGGCCAGGCGGAGCAGGCCCAGGAGCTGCTCGGCCTGCACCAGGACGCGACGGTCGCGCAGGGTCTGCTGCGTGACTGGGGGATCACCGCGCAGGCGGAGGGCCACCCGACGGCGTTCACCCTCGGGGTGCTGCTGGGGCTGGAGGAGTGCCGGGCGCGGATGGCCGAGCGTGACTTCTTCGCCGTCTGGCCGGACATCTCCGCGCGCCGGTACCGTCGCTGGCTGTCCTGACGGCGCCTGTCACGGGATCTGCCGAGGGTCCTGGCTGTGCGCCCTGCTGTGGACTCGGCTGTGGCCGGAGGAAGAGCCTCCGACGGATCACCCGTCTGGGGGCCACGTCCGGGCCACGGTTCGCCTGGGCCGTGGGCCCCGCCGGGCTCGCTGGTAAATCGCCTGCCAGCTCGATGGATTGCGCGACGGCACCCCTGGGCGCACCCGGGTGCGCGCCGGCGGCGTTCTTCTGTTACCAGGGTATGAAGTGGACTTCCTTGCTCGGAGGACTCCCGCGAAGCTCTCCATCCGTGTAGCGTCGTCCTTGGCCGGAGTTCGCCAGTTCGCGTCTCAACCGAGAAGCGGCGGAACAGCGCCAGGATCTCTAGTGGCTTCCTGGCGTTCGGTCCGGGGCCCGCGTGGTGCGGGTCCTGACTGCACCAGCAGGGAGAACGGCACGTGGCTCAGGGCACGGTGAAGTGGTTCAACTCGGAGAAGGGCTTCGGCTTCATCTCCGTGGACGGCGGCGGCTCCGACGTCTTCGTTCACTACAGCGCGATTGATATGGACGGCTACAAGGCACTAGAGGAGGGCCAGCGGGTCGAGTTCCAGGTGACCCAGGGTCAGAAGGGTCCGCAGGCCGACGCCGTCCGCGTCGTCTGAGCCACGAGAGACTTCATGGTCAGCCCGCCCAACGGGTGCTCCCGCTGGGCGGGCTGATCTTTTATAGCGATCTTCGGCGGCCTGGCCGGGCGGACCTGTCCCGGGTGGGTGCCGGCTCGATTGTGTGGGCCGGTCTCGTCGATGCCCGGTCCGTTGCATCCGGTGGATGCTTCCGACGAAGGCGGCATCTCGCCTATCGGCGAGGAAATCTGCTCGACGCCTTCAACGCCGGCCGTCCGGTCAACGTTGTCGCGAGAGCTGCCATTCCTTGCTCTCAGCGCGATACCTGTGACGGGCCGCAGCCGAGACGGCGACGTAGTTGACGCAATCAATTGACTGTTCTTGACCCCGGGTTGTGGGTCTTCGTCGCCGTCTCAGCTTAAGGCTCGATAAGAATTCGCGCGGGCAGGTCAGCTGGGCGCAGTCGGCGCCGCGCCGACGAGCAACTCGGCGATCTGCAGGGTGTTCAACGCGGCCCCCTTGCGAAGGTTGTCCCCGCAGAGGAACAGCGCCACCTCGTGCAAGTCATCCGGGGACTGACGGATCCGTCCCACCCAGGTGGGATCGGTGCCGACCACGTCAGACGGGGTGGGGAACTCGCCCGCGGCCGGGTCGTCCACCACTGCCACGCCGGGCGCCTCACGCAGCACCGCCCGCGCCTGCTCGGCCGTCACCGGCTGGACGAACCGGGCGTGCACCGCGACCGCGTGCGTGGTGATCACTGGCACGCGCACGCACGTCGCCGAGACCCGCAGGTCGGGCAGGCCGAGGATCTTGCGTGACTCGTTGCGGACCTTGAGTTCCTCCGATGACCAGCCGCCGTCCTTCAGCGAACCCGCCCACGGCACGACGTTCAGCGCCAGCGGCGCCGGGAACGGCCCGAGCCCGTCCTCGCCGACGGCCTTGCGCACGTCACCCGCGGTCTGTCCGAACTCGCGGCTGCCGCCGACGGTCGCGAGCTGGTCGTAGAGGGTGTCGATGCCGGCCTGGCCGGCGCCGCTGGCGGCCTGGTAAGACGCCGCGAACATCGACTCCAGCCCGAACGCCCGGTGTAGTGCCCCCAGCGCGACGATCATCGACAGGGTGGTGCAGTTCGGGTTGGCGATGATGCCTCGCGGCCGGTCGGCGATCCGCTCGGCGTTGACCTCGGGGACGACCAGCGGCACGTCGGCGTCCATCCGGAAGGCACCGGAGTTGTCGACCGCGACCGCGCCGCGGGCCGCCGCGATCGGCGCCCACTCTGCGGAGACCTCGTCGGGAACATCGAAAACGGCGACGTCCACCCCGTCGAAGACCTCCGGCGCTAGCTCCCGCACGACCACGTCCGCCCCCCGGACGCGGACCGTGCGCCCGGCCGAGCGGGCGGAGGCGACCGGGCGGATCTCGCCCCAGATGTCCGGGCGCCCGGCGAGCAGCGACAGCATCACCGTGCCGACGGCGCCCGTCGCGCCGACCACGGCCAGCGTCGGTCGCCGCGCGGCCTCGTTGCCGGTCATGTTGCGTTCCTCCGGTTCCGGGCCGGCGCTCATCGGCCGGTACCCGCGTAGACGACGGCGCCACCGTTGGGGTCGCCGAGTTCGAAGGCGGTGTGCAGGGCGCGCACCGCGGTGGGCAGGTCGGTGTCACGCACCACGACGGAGACGCGGATCTCCGACGTGGAGATGATCTCAACGTTGATGCCGGCGTCGGCGAGAGCGCCGAAGAACCGCGCGGACACCCCCGGGTGCGACTTCATCCCGGCACCGATCAGCGACAGCTTGCCGATGTGGTCGTCGTAGAGGGTGCGCTCGAAGCCGATCTCCTCCTGCACCTTCGCCAGCGCCGTCAGCGCGGTGCGGCCGTCGGCCTTGGGCAGGGTGAAGGAGATGTCGGTGCGTCCCGAGCCGGCCACCGAGCCGACCTGGACGATCATGTCGAGGTTGACGTCCGCGTCGGCGACCGCGCGGAACACCGCGGCCGCCACCCCCGGCTTGTCCGGGCAGCCGACGACCGTCACCTTCGCCTCGCTCAGGTCGTGCGCGACCCCGCGGATGATGGCCTGTTCCACGAGCTGTGCCTCCGGAATCTCGATGACCCACGTGCCTGGCTTCGAGGAGAACGACGAGCGGACGTGCACGGGGACGCTGTAACGGCGGGCGTACTCGACGCACCGCAACATGAGGATCTTGGCGCCGCAGGCGGCCATCTCCAACATCTCCTCGTAGGAGATCCGGTCGATGCGGCGTGCGTCGGGGACGATGCGCGGATCGGCGCTGAACACCCCGTCCACGTCGGTGTAGATCTCGCAGGCATCGGCGTGCAGCGCCGCGGCGAGGGCGACCGCGGTGGTGTCGGAGCCGCCCCGGCCCAGCGTGGTGATGTCCTTGGTGTCCTGGCTGACGCCCTGGAAGCCGGCGACGATCGCGATCGCCCCCTCGTCGAGCGCAGCCCGGATCCGGCCCGGGGTGACGTCGATGATCCGGGCCCTCCCGTGTGCCGAGTCGGTGATCACGCCGGCCTGCGAGCCGGTGAAGGACCTGGCCTCGGCCCCCAGCGTGGCGATCGCCATCGCCAGCAGGGCCATCGAGATTCGCTCACCGGCGGTGAGCAGCATGTCGAGCTCCCGGGCCGGGGGCAGCGGCGAGACCCGCTCGGCGAGGTCGAGCAGCTCGTCGGTGGTGTCGCCCATCGCGCTCACCACGACCACGACGTCGTTGCCGGCACGCCGGGACTCGACGACACGCTCCGCGACCCGTTTGATGCGGTCCGCGTCGGCAACGGAGGATCCACCGAACTTCGCGACCAGGAGCGCCATGGCAGTCAGGTTACCGAGCACCGGCACCCGTCCGCGCCGCGTCGCGGTGAATCTGACAGAGGCCGGTCAACGGGCACCCGGGGCGCCTTCTCGCAGGCCGCCGTGGGGACCATGCCTGCTCGGGCCCCTTTGTCATCCGGCCGACGCGGTGCTGGGCGGATCGCCCGGGGTGTGCCAGGGTGACGACACGACCGCAAACCCCATACCCAATGTCTCCGGGACATGGTCTGATCAGGTGGTCCAAGTACCGGACGACAGGGGCGGCCGGTCACCCGAGGATCACATCGGTCATCGAGGATCACAACGGAAGGACGAACCGTAATGGCAGTCAGCCTCGCCAAGGGTGGCAACGTCAGCCTCACGAAGCAGGCGGCGGAAGCCGGCACCGCCCAGCTCACCGCGCTCAACGTCGGGCTCGGCTGGGACGCTCGCACCACCACCGGGACGGACTTCGACCTCGACGCGTCGGCCATCGGCGTGAAGGCGGACGGCAAGGTCCTCGCCGACAGCTACTTCATCTTCTATAACAACCTCGCCTCGCCCGACGGTGCGATCACTCTCACCGGTGACAACACGACCGGCCAGGGCGAGGGCGACGACGAGTCGCTCATCATCAACCTGCCGTCGGTGCCGGCCGAGATCGACAAGATCGTCGTTCCGGTCTCCATCTACGACGCGGCGAACCGCAGCCAGAACTTCGGCCAGGTGCGCAACGCCTACATCCGCGTCGTCGACCAGGCGGGCAACGAGCTGGTCCGCTACGACCTGTCCGAGGACTACTCCACCGAGACCGTGGTGATCTTCGGCGAGGTCTACCGCAACGGTGCCGAGTGGAAGTTCCGCGCGGTCGGCCAGGGCCACAACGACCTCGGCGGCCTGGCGCGCGACCACGGCGTCAGCGTCTGATCGAGAGCCCGGCGCCGCATGCGAGCCTGGCAGGTCGCCTCGCCCGGCCCGGTGGGTACCAGGCCGCTGCGCGCGGCCGACCTGCCGGTGCCCGAGCCGGGCTCGGGCGAGGTCCGGCTGCGGGTCGACGCGTGCGGCGTGTGCCGGACCGATCTGCACCTCGCCGAGGGTGATCTCCGGCCACGCCGGGCGCTGACCGTGCCGGGGCACGAGGTCGTCGGCCGGGTCGATGCGATCGGTCCGGGCCCGGCGGCCGAGCGGCGGGGGATCAGCCTCGGTGACCGGCTGGGCGTCGCATGGCTGGCCTCGACGGACGGTACGTGCGTCTACTGCGCGCGTGGCGCGGAGAACCTGTGCCCGGCGTCGACGTACACCGGCTGGGATGTCGACGGCGGTTATGCCGAGTACGTCCTCGTCCGGGTCGACTACGCCTACCGGCTGCCCGCCGGCTACAGCGACGCCGAGCTCGCTCCGCTGCTGTGCGCCGGCATCGTCGGGTACCGGGCGTTGCGCCGGGCAGAACTGCCGCCCGGCGGGCGGCTGGGCCTCTATGGCTTCGGCGCGTCGGCGCACCTGGCCGCCCAGGTCGCCCTCGCCCAGGGCGCGCGGGTCCACGTGATGACCCGGTCGCCGGCGGCCCGCGCGCTGGCACTCGAACTCGGGGCGGCATCAGTGACGGGGGCGTACGACCCGCCGCCGGAACCGTTGGACGCCGCAGTCCTGTTCGCCCCCGTGGGCGAGCTGGTGCCGGTGGCGCTCGCCGCGCTCGATCGCGGCGGGACGCTGTCGGTCGCGGGCATCCACCTCACCGACATCCCCCGACTGGCCTATGCCGAGCACCTGTTCCAGGAACGGGACCTGCGCAGCACCACCGCGAACACGCGGGCCGACGGTGAGGAGTTCCTGGCCGTCGCGGCCGAGCACCGGTTGTCCGTCACCGTCACGCCGTACCCGCTCGACGCCGCCGACCAGGCACTCGCGGACCTCTCGGCCGACCGAGTCAACGGCGCCGCCGTCCTGCTCCTCTGAACGCGGCATCGACCGCGGCGACCGGCGGGCCCCGTGGCGGGTTGCCCCGGGGCAGATCGGACAGGGCCCGCGCGGAGCGGCCAGCGGCGGTGCTGGCCGGCCGCTTGCTAGGGACGTACGGGCGCCGCGTCGTGCAGAGCGACCATCCAGCTCCACGGCAGGTCCCTCTATCGGGGCAAATTGGACAGCGGCTCGGGTGGAGCGGTCGGCGGCGGCGCTGGCGGGTTCCTCTACCCGGACGGACCGGACGCCGTGGCATTCAGAGCGACCAGCTGGGGCAGGGCGCCTTGGTGGCCAGCACCTGCGGCGAGGATGCCGTCAAGGCGCCATGATCAACGGGGAGAGCCTACGCTGACGCGCCGCTTCTGGTGCTGACGGCGAGCCTACGCAGGAAAAACACGCCGGCGGCGATCAGGGTCGCGGCGGTCGCGATCTCGCGGGGCAGGCGGTCGCGGGTCTCGTTCTGGATCCGCTCGTGGAACCGGTCGAAGCGGCTCGGCCACGGGCTCGAGCCGACGAAGTAACGGCCCACCTTGTCGGTGTCGGGCAGGCAGGCACCGGTCATGCCGGCCAGCACCGCGAGGCGGCGGTCGGCCGGTGCCGAGGCGGCGAGCAGCGCGATCGCGGCGAGGCCGGCCACCCCGTCGCGACGGGCGATTGGCAGCCACTCGGACTCGGTGTTCGGGCCGGTGCCCCAGTGCGGCATCGCGTCCATGACGAGGTGGGAGACGAAGCCCGCGGCCAGTGCGGCCGTGGGACTGCGGACCGCCATGCCCACGAACGCGCCCGCAGGGACGTGCGAGCTAATGATCATGGTGTGGACCTCCTAGGGTGCGCTGTGTCGTAGCCGAGGATCACCGCGTCGGCGGTGGGAACGTCATCGATCGCGGGTGGCCGGTCGCGACCGCCGCCGGCGCTGTTGGTGGACCGGCCCCGCCGCGCGACCGCTCCACTGGCTCCTACCCTGCCGGTCGGCCTCCGTCGGCCGGGGCGCGGGGGGAGTGTCGCCGTCCGCCGGGCCCGGACGAGCGCCTCCGAAGGGCCATGCACGTGCAGAAACCCGGTCGGACGGGATCGAGGACGCCTGACCATTCGCGCGCGCACATGCGTGAGCGAGTGCGGATGATGGGCATTCGGCCGCACGGCGTAGCATTTGAGTGCTTAGCGCAGCGATCCGTTGCACACTGCTGCAGAGATGGTCGACCTCGACCAGGGGTGGTTTCGGAGAGTGAGTCTTCTTGCAGAGGGTGATCGGGCCTGGAAGGGGGCACCGAGTGAGTTCCGGGCGGAAGGTGAACCCCACGGGCGTCGAGCACAGCCGACCAGCGGCAGTCCGGTGGCATCGCCGATCGCGGCCCACGACCTTCGGCCTGTGCTGCTAGCGGCCGAGATGGACCGTCGGAGCCGCCCCATCCGTGCCTGTCGACTGCTCGCCGCCCGAGACTGCGGACCCGAGGTTCCGCCGGGCCTCGTCGTGTCCGTCGCGTGGCGGCTGGACGGCGCCGGAAAGATCATCGGTGGGCTGCTGCCCCATGGTCATCCCCACGGTGGTCCCCGCGGCAAGCGGATCCTGCACGGCGAAGGCGTCTGGGCCGCCGAGATGTACCCCTGCGATCGAAAGATCACCGAGGAGCTCGACCTGGTCGAGCCCGGCCCCGCTGCCCGTCCGGCCCGGATCGTCGTGCACGGGCCGGAACACGACATCGTCGGCTACGTCGATCAGCCGCGGCTGCCCGCCGACCGGTTCGCCCGCGCCACGACCGGGCTGCGCCGCGACGCCCGCCAGATCCGGATCCGAGCCGCCGAGCGGATCTGGTGGTTACGAGCGACGAAGGTGTTCGGTGTGCGGGTGATCCGCGAGGACGGTGTCGGGGTCTACCAGACGCGCGGCCTGCACGCCGTGTTCAGCGAGGACGCGGATCACCTGGACGTCAGTGTGGTCCTGCTGACCCTCGCGTCCATCCCCAGCTCGGCCTACGCCCCGATCCTCGGTTTCTGAGGGCGCGGCCGTCGCGCGCGGCGGTCAGGCACCGACGACCCGGCGACCCTCGAAGGCGCGGCCGAGGGTCACCTCGTCGGCCCATTCCAGGTCGCCACCCATCGGCAGTCCGCTGGCCAGGCGGGTGACCCGCAGCCCCATCGGCCCGATCTGGCGGGCGAGATAGGAGGCGGTCACCTCGCCTTCGGTGTTCGGGTCGGTGGCGAGGATCAGCTCGGTCACCGTGCCGTCGGCGAGCCGGGCGACCAGTTCGCGGATGTGCAGGTCGTCGGGCCCGACGCCGCCGATCGGATTGATCGCCCCGCCGAGCACGTGGTAGCGGCCGCGGAACTCCCGGGTCCGCTCGATCGCGACGACGTCCTTGGGTTCCTCGACCACGCAGATCAGCGCCTGGTCACGGCGGGGATCGGCGCAGATCCGGCACAGCTCGGCCTGCGCGACGTTGAAGCAGTTCCGGCAGAACCGGACCTTTTCCTTCACCTCGGTCAGCGCGGTCGCCAGCCGGCGGACGTCCGCCGGGTCGGCGGCGAGCAGGTGGAACGCGATCCGCTGCGCGCTCTTGGGCCCGATGCCGGGCAGCCGTCCGAGCTCGTCAATCAGATCCTGGACGATGCCCTCGTACACCGGTGCTCCCTTGCCTCAGGGCTGCGCTGCCTCAGGGCCTGCGCGCCCAAGGATCTGTGTGTCTCGAAGTGGCATTGCGTTAGCGCGGTGCTGGGCCACCGGGCGCCGGGCGTGAACCACCGCCGCCGAAGAGCCCACCGAGATCGCCAAGCGCGCCGAGATCACCCAGGCCGCCGATCGCGCCGGCCGGTCCCACGGGGCCGGGGCCGCCGGGGCCACCGCCGCCCGGCGCGCCCGGGAAGCCGCCACCGGTGATCGAACCCATCCGCTCCTCGGCAAGCCGGTGCGCGTTGGTGGTCGCGTCCCGCACCGCGGCGAGGATCAGGTCGGCGAGCGTCTCGGTGTCCTCGGGGTCGACGGCCTCCCGGCTGATTGTCAGGTCGACGAGCTCACCGCCGCCGTTGACCGTGGCCCGCACGAGTCCGCCGCCGGCCGTGCCGTCCACCCGGGCGCCGGCCAGCTCCTCCTGGGCCGCCATGAGAGCGGCCTGCATCTTCTGCGCCTGCTGAAGGATCTGCCCGAGAGGAGCGCCCCCGGCGGGGGCACCACCACCGGCAGGGATCTGCGGGTTCGACATGTCGATGAGCCTACGTTCCCATCACGTGGTCGGGATCTGTTCGATGACCGTCGCGCCCAGACCGGTGCGAAGCAGGGACATCGCCGCCTCCTCGCCGCCGCGGGCACCGCCCGCCTGCTGCGGCGCGTCGTCGTCGTCGAGGGACGGCTCGTCGCCCGACGACGCGTGGCCCTGGCCGGCGCCCCGTTGTTGCTGGGCTCGCTGTCCCGCGACCTCCCAGCCGGCGCCATGGCCATTCGCCGCGCGCGGACCGGTCTGCTGAGCGTGGCCTGGCCCGTCGCGGTCGGCCTCGTTCCAGGCGCCGACGTCGGATCCCTGGCCCGGCCCGGCCGCTCGGCCATCCGGGCGGCCAGCGCCGTCCCCCTGGCCGTATCCAGCCACCTGCCCAGGAATGTCCGGCCGTCCGGGCGCCACAGGTGCTCGCATCGCCGTTTCGGCCGTGACCGTCGTGCCACCTCGGGTGCCCTCGTGGACGAGGCCGGCCGGCTGCCCGCTTGCGGGGCGAGCGTCGCCACCCGCAGGCGCGTACGAACCGTTGACGTGCTCGCCGCCGCTGTCCGAGGCGCCCGAGCAGGTCCCGGCCTGCGCGGGCCGGGGAGGTTCGGGATCCCGGCCGAAGCCGGGGTTGCCACCGGCCGCCATCGGCGCGGAGCCTGGATACCCACCGGCCGCCACCTGGGCAGACGCACCGGGCCCGGCGGCTCCCGTCGCCGCGCCGCCCGAGCCTGGCGGCGTCATGCCCGCCGCGCCCGGCCCGGGGCCGAAA
>NZ_JALKFU020000161.1 GCF_023242965.2 Frankia sp. AgKG'84/4 | reverse complement strand
GCCCGGCGGCGGGCACGGGTCTGCGCCGCCAGCGGACGACGCACGGCAGGCGTCGGGGCCGCGATGACCGGCGGGGGACCAACGTCGCGAGGTAGGCGTGCGGCGTCGCGAGGCAGGCAAGCCGGGCGGTGAGCTGAACGAGCCGGGCCGCGCGGTGGCCGGGCCTGGCCGCCATCGGAGCGGACTCGACCGGCCATCGCCCCACGAGCGCGACGAACCGCCCGGCAGCCTCGATCTGCATCGTGCGCAGGAGCTCGTCCGGAAGCCGGCCGACGACGACGGCGAGGGCGGGGAAGGCGAGTCGTCCCGGCATCGCGGACACCTCACGGCACGCCTGGTCGAACACCTCCGGGGCCCGCAGAGCGTCGACGCAGGCGCGCACCGCTGATGGCTCGGCTCCCGTGGCCGGGAGCCAGACGAGCGCCGGCAGGGCCGCCGAATCGCGTCGGGCCGGGACGGTTGGACTGGTGTCCGGCGCAGGCGCGGCCGTCTCACCGGCGGTGTTCTCGTGACCGGCGGAGTCCTCGTGACCGGCGGAGTCCTCGTAGGAGAGATACAGGCCAGGCTGGTAGTCGGCGTCGAGGTCGCCGTCCGGCCAGCCCTCGAGGGTGCTGACAAACGACCAGTCCCAGGCGTCGTCTTCGGAGCAGTCGCCGACGGGGTTCCCAGGTTCGCCGCGCGCCGGCGGGCTGACCCCGTCGGCCGCCGGGCCGACGAGGAGCAGCAGTGTCGCGTCGGCGGGCCGGTCGGCGGCGAGCTGCGCGATCACGGCCCGGTGGGCGGGCGCGGTGCTGGCCTCGTCGACGATCAGCAGCCGGCCCGCTCGGCGCACATCGACGCCGGCCTGCTGGCTGAGCAGGGCGGACAGCCAGCGGGAGTCAGCGTCGGCGCGCATCGCCGGATCACGATGGCACCGACGCAGGTCCAGGATCGTCACGGGTGTCACCGGCAGGCTCACCGGTGGATCCGCGCGAGCGTCGAGTCACGTGCGGGCGCCGGCTTCGGGGCTGGCCGGGGATTGATGCTCAGCACCGTGTACGTCGGTCGATCCCGGCCGGCTCCCGGGCATTGTGGCCCTTGCTGGCGAGACCTCCGGCAATGCGCTCGGTCAATTGCCGCGCGGGTTGCGGAGACCGCCGCCGGTGCGCCCAACCGGTGCGAGGCCCCCCGCCTGCTGGTCAATGGTTTGCCCCCCGGGCCTGGTTCCAGTCGATGACACCGGTCGCGTGATTGGCAAATTCCCGATGTCCGGTCAAAAGGTATTCCGGGAGGCCTGGGGTAGTCCAGAGGTCGCGGGAAATCATCGGCCGGTTGTCCGGAAACAGTGTGGTCCCGTTCGGGTTCTGGCTGGCTAGCCGGGACCTGGCCAAGGGCTTTGCCCTGCGGCGCAGCGGGTGCTGCCACCCCACCGCGGCAGTGCAGCGGCATGTGCAGAGTGTGGCTGCTGAGGCCCGGTGCATTCTGGCTTGCGCATGAACGGTCGGTATTCGCGGTCCGCGAGTTGCCGGGCATTTCGTCACCGTGGGCGATGGGCGGTACGGCTCCGCACCACCGAGAATGCGGTTTCGGTTCCTCCCGGGGAGATCACCCGGGCTACGGAAGGGGTCCGCCCGCCGCCGCCGACTCGCCCGGCGGACGGAGATCCGGCCGCGCCACCAAGTGCGGGCGCCGCCCACCGGGCCAGGACGCGGACCTGAGAACGAAAGTCCCGATACCTTCGGGTTGTCGTCGCCTCCACCAGCGGGCCGGGCCCTCGCCCGTCGCACGGATCGATCGCCCCCTGCGCGGTACCCGCGCTGACCGCAGAGGAGGGCCCGTGACCTTCGGCGACGTGGCGCTGCTGGTGAGCGCGGGCATCCTGGCCGGCCTGGCGAGCACCGTCGCCGGTCTGGCCTCCCTGGTGTCCTATCCGGCGCTGCTGGTCACGGGACTGTCGCCGCTGGCGGCGAACGTCACCAACACCACGGCGCTGCTGTTCGTCGCGGTGGGCGCCGCCGCTGGGTCACGACCCGAACTGGTCGGCCAGTCCGGGCGGGTGGCCCGGTTCGGCGCGGCGACCTTCGCCGGCGGCGCGGTGGGCGCCGCCCTGTTACTCACCCTGCCGGCAGCTGCCTTCGAACGGGCGGTGCCGGTCCTGATCGCCGGCGCCGCCGTGCTGCTGTGGGTTCAGCCGCGGCAGCTTGCCCGGCGGGGTCACCATCTGGCGGAGGACGGGCCGGTCGTGCTGGGCGCGGTCTTCGTGGCCGGCATCTACCTGGGCTATTTCGGCGCCGGCGGCGGGATCGCGCTGCTCGCCGTGCTGGCGGTCGCGATCCCGCTGCCGTTGGCGCGGGTCAATGCGATCAAGAACGTGTCGTCGGGTTTCGCCAACCTGGTCGCCGCAGCCGGGTTCGCCGTGTTCGGCCCGGTGCGGTGGGCGGCGGTGGCGCCGCTCGCCGCCGGGCTACTCATCGGCGGGGCGGTCGGCCCGTTGATCGCGCGGCGGCTACCGGCCGGCATCCTGCGCGGGGTGATCGGCCTGGCCGCCCTCGGTCTCGCCGCGAGCCTCGCCTGGCGCGCCTACGGGTGAGCCCCGGAACCCAGTGTGGGATTCCGGGGCTCACCCGCGGGCGTTGCCGCCGAACCGCCGCTCGGACGGCCGGCGGACCGGCCTACTCGCTCGACTTGGCCAGGTCGACCGGAGGTGCGTCGGGGACCTGCTCGGGCTTGGTCTCGCCGCGGAAGATGAACTTCGCGCTCTCGCCCTCGCCCTCGACGTCACCGACGACGATCTCGCCCGGCTTGAGCGTGCCGTACAGGATCTTCTCGGACAGGACGTCCTCGATCTCCCGCTGGATCGTCCGCCGCAGCGGCCGAGCGCCGAGCACCGGGTCGTAGCCCTTCTTCGCCAGCAGCGCCTTGGCCGCCGACGTGAGTTCCAGGGCCATGTCCTTGTTCTTCAGCTGGATGTCGACCCGGGCCAGCATCAGGTCGACGATCCGGATGATCTCGTTCTCGGAGAGCTGGTGGAAGACGATGATGTCGTCGATCCGGTTGAGGAACTCAGGCCGGAAGTGCTGCTTGAGCTCGTCCTGGACCTTGGCCTTCATCCGCTCGTAGTCGACCGCGCCCTGGCCGGTCGCGAAGCCGATGCCCGGGCCCTTGGAGATGTCGCGGGTGCCCAGGTTCGACGTCATGATCAGGACGGTGTTCTTGAAGTCGACCAGCCGGCCCTGCGAGTCGGTCAGGCGGCCGTCCTCGAGGATCTGCAGGAGCGTGTTGAAGACGTCCGGGTGCGCCTTCTCGACCTCGTCGAACAGGACGACCGAGAACGGCTTGCGGCGGACCCGCTCGGTGAGCTGGCCGCCCTCCTCGTAGCCGACGTAACCGGGCGGGGAGCCCACCAGTCGCGAGACGGTGTGCTTCTCCATGTACTCGGACATGTCGAGCTGGATGAGCGCGTCCTCGTCCCCGAAGAGGAACTCGGCCAGCGTCTTGGAGAGTTCGGTCTTACCGACACCGGACGGGCCGGCGAAGATGAACGAGCCACCGGGCCGCTTCGGGTCCTTCAGGCCGGCGCGGGTACGCCGGATCGCCTGGGAGACGGCCTTGATGGCCTGCTGCTGGCCGATGACCCGCTTGTGCAGCTCGTCTTCCATGCGCAGGAGGCGGGCGGTCTCCTCCTCGGTGAGCTTGAAGACCGGGATGCCCGTCCAGATGGCGAGGACCTCGGCGATCTCCTCGTCGCCGACCTCGGCGACGACGTCCATGTCGCCGGCCTTCCACTCCTTCTCCCGCTTCGCCTTCTCCGACAGGAGGGTCTTCTCCTTGTCGCGCAGCGAGGCGGCCTTCTCGAAGTCCTGCGCGTCGATCGCGGACTCCTTGTCCCTGCGGACGTTCGCGATGCGCTCGTCGAACTCGCGCAGGTCCGGCGGCGCGGTCATCCGACGGATGCGCATCCGCGAACCGGCCTCGTCGATCAGGTCGATCGCCTTGTCCGGCAGGAAGCGGTCGGAGATGTACCGGTCGGCCAGCGAGGCGGCGGCGACCAAGGCGGCGTCGGTGATCGACACGCGGTGGTGCGCCTCGTACCGGTCACGCAGGCCCTTGAGGATCTCGATGGTGTGCGCCACCGACGGCTCCGCGACCTGGATCGGCTGGAAGCGGCGCTCGAGGGCCGCGTCCTTCTCCAGGTGCTTGCGGTACTCGTCGAGGGTGGTGGCACCGATCGTCTGCAGCTCACCGCGGGCCAGCATCGGCTTGAGGATCGACGCGGCGTCGATCGCGCCCTCCGCGGCACCCGCACCGACCAGAGTGTGCAGTTCGTCGATGAACAGGATGATGTCGCCGCGGGTGCGGATCTCCTTGAGGACCTTCTTCAGCCGCTCCTCGAAGTCACCGCGATAGCGGGAACCGGCGACCAGAGCGCCGAGATCGAGGGTGTAGAGCTGCTTGTCCTTCAGGGTCTCGGGCACCTCGCCCTTGACGATCGCCTGCGCCAGGCCCTCGACGACGGCGGTCTTGCCGACGCCGGGCTCGCCGATCAGGACCGGGTTGTTCTTGGTCCGGCGCGACAGCACCTGCATGACGCGCTCGATCTCCTTCTCGCGCCCGATGACCGGGTCGAGCTTGGACTCGCGCGCCGCCGCCGTGAGGTTGCGGCCGAACTGGTCGAGCACCAGGGAGGTCGAGGGCGTGCCCTCGGCGGGAGCGCCGGAGGTCGCCGTCTCGCCCTTGCCCTGGTAGCCGGACAGAAGTTGGATGACCTGCTGGCGCACGCGGTTCAGATCGGCGCCGAGCTTCACGAGCACCTGGGCGGCGACGCCCTCGCCCTCGCGGATCAGGCCGAGCAGGATGTGTTCCGTGCCGATGTAGTTGTGGCCGAGCTGCAGGGCTTCTCGAAGCGAGAGCTCCAGGACCTTCTTCGCACGCGGCGTGAACGGGATGTGCCCGCTCGGCGCCTGCTGGCCCTGGCCGATGATCTCCTCGACCTGCGACCGCACACCCTCAAGGGAGATGCCGAGGGACTCGAGGGCCTTGGCGGCGACGCCCTCGCCCTCGTGGATCAGGCCCAGCAGGATGTGCTCGGTCCCGATGTAGTTGTGGTTGAGCATCCTGGCTTCTTCTTGAGCCAGGACGACGACCCGACGTGCCCGGTCGGTGAATCTCTCGAACATGTGCGCTCCTTCGAGCTGCGACCGACCACACGACAGCCGGTATCCGCATGCTAGCTCCGCCGAGGCATGTCCTCACGCATCGAACAGAAACCTACCCGCCGGTTCCGCCCGCATCGTCGAGGACGGAGGATCGGCTTGACGACCGCTCCCACCAGCGGAGATGCCTAGGTCAACGGTGGCGGACCAACCATGATTCCGTCACGTCGTTCCGCCAAGAGCAGAACGACGCGAACCCCCTGGGGTCGCCGCCGCGCGACCGTCCGGGACGGCGCGATCGCGCCCCCCGGGCCGTCTCCAGCCGATGGGCCAGCTCCCTCTCGGTGTCGACGGTAGTTGATGGCACGCGGCCCCCTACTGTGATTCAAGGCACTTATGTTACTCTACGAGATTTAATGATCTCTATCTGTTTCTAGCGTGGGACTGCGCGCCTGCAGTGAGGGTAAAAAGTATGGAGATAGTTACTTAATGCTGGCAAAACTGCCAGACGGTAGCCTGATGTCGACTCACACGGCAAGGCCGCCATGACCCTGAGTGTCTATCCAGGCGCGCATGCGCTGTTCCCGTTCGGTGTCGTCGGTGAACGGGCAGGTCGTGCAGTGCTCGTCGCCGAGGCGATGGGCCAGGCAGCAGGAACCACAGCGCATCCCGACGTACGGCCGGCCCCGGTGGACGAACTCGTGCCAGCGGGGCCGGGCCCGCAGGGTCGGCGACGCCCGCTCGAAGAACGCGTCGGCCTCGTCGCGCCCGGTAGCCGGCTCGCCGGTCGCGCGTTCGGTCAGCAGGAACGCCCGGGCGCACTGCCCGGCCACCGCGCCCCACAGCGCCGGCAGGCCGAGACGCACCCGGGCCCGCAACTCGCCGACGAACGGCCCAAGATGGTCGAGGATCGCCTCGACCAGCGCCTCGCGCAGCGCGTCGCCGTCGGGCACGACCCGGACGGCTCCCCACGGCTGCGCTCCCGTGGCGGCGGCGAGGCCACCGCCGGGCCGGCCCACGGTCAAGGTCCCGGCGAGTGAATCGCCGGGCAGGACAGTGACGTCGTGGCGGTGCAGGGCGGTCCGGTCGAACCAGCCGCTCTCCAGCCAGTGCATCGACATCTGCGCGGCGTCGAGCGCCGGGACCCGGCGGAGCAGCACGTAGGACGCGATCGCCGGGCCGACGACGCCGGCCGCGTACCAGTTGGCCAGATAGCTGGCGGCGACCTCGGCCGTTGCGCCGTGCGCGGCCCGGACCCGCGCCAGGGACCGCTCCACGCCTTCTCGGCTGGAGAGGAAGGCGCAGTCGGCCCAGTCGGGCCCGGTGGGCCGGCCGATGTCGAGCCCGCGCGGGGACAGCACGCCGGACACCTCGGTGATGCCGGCGCCGACGATGGCGACCCGGCCGAGCTGGCCGCCGGAGTGGGATGGCCGCGGGGCCGCGGGCCAGGTGCGGTCCGGGGTCGAACCGGACGCGACCGCGGGGGCCGAGGCCATCGGCCGCGATCCCACTGTCGGGGTCGCCTCGAGCGGCGGGCTCACTGCCGGGTCCGGTGACTGCGCCGTGCCGGGGCCGGGTGGGCCGCCGCGGGTCGGCGGCAGCCCGCGACCGGGCGGCACCACAGGGAATGCTGCCTCGGGTGGGGGGCCGGCTGGCCGCGTCGCATCGAGCTTGGCATGCAGTTAGGTAAGCCTAACTTCATGCCCACAGTCAAATGGACCGGCCAGAGGTGCCAGGTCCTGGCGTGGTGCTCTTATTGTCTTCTATGCCCGATTCTGGGGTGCCCTGGCAGAAGGGCGGAGCTGAGGGGGGCCGCCAGTACTCGTCCCTCAGCGTAGCGAACATCTTTCCTTCCGTCATTTTCGCACGGTGTGGCGTACGCGGAGACTCCGTCTGCCGCGCGGATCCCCGAGGCCCAGCTGGCCGATGCGGGCGATCGTGGCCCCGGAGCGTTGCGAAAATCACGTTGCGCGGTGTCCGCGGGCTGTCCGCCACCCGGGCGTGACGCTGGCCTCAGCGGCCGTCGGTGGCGAGGTACCGGTGCACGACCTCGGCGATCGCCTGCTGGCCGCGCGGGGTCGGATGGGCGCTCAGATCACGGGCGGGGGAGAACACGCCGACCGGCGCGACCCAGGAATCCTTTGTGCACATTTCATGGCCACGCAGCGCGCGGTCGGTGGACACGAACTCGACGTCCGCGGCCCGCGCCGCCCGCCTGATCACCTGGTTCAGCAGGCTGTTCAAACTGGTCAGCTGGCGTCGCTCGGTACTACTCAGCCATTTACAGGTGTTCTTTCGCTGACTGGTCGGAAAAACGTCGGGGTATCCGACCGCGAGAATTCTCGCGTGCGGCGCGGCTGTCTTGAGTGCGGAGTAGCTCGCGGCCAGCTTGTCGGGAAGCGTCTTGTTGATGAGGTCGCGTTCCCGCTTGTCCTTGCCGTCCCAGAAGCATTTCCACGTGTAGCAGCTTATGATCACGTTGCTGAAGTTGGCGTCGTTGCCGCCGATCGTGATCGTGACGATGTCCGGGGCGGTGGGCAGCCGCCGCAGCTGGGTGAGCTGCGGGTCGTCGCCCTTGAAGGAGTCGGTCAGGGCGTCGGTGGTCGCGCCGGAGCAGGCCGCGAACAGCGCCAGCGAGATTGACGGGTCCTTCTCGGTCACCTGCCGCGGCCAGGCCTGGGCGCTGCGTCGGCAGCGCGGGTCGACGGCGTCGAAGGGCGGGCTGCCCTCACCGGAGGAGTAGGAGTCCCCGAGCGCCGCCAGCGTGCGGCCGGCGGGGGCCGCCAGGACCGGGGCGCCCCAGCCGGCGGACACCGTCGCGGCCGTGGCCAGGAATACCGTGGCCAGGGCGATCGCGATCGGCCGGACGGCGAGCGCACACCGGCCGCAATGGCGCCCCGCCGGGGTCGCCGAGTATCGGTCCCGCATAGCCGGGATGGTATCCGGCCGGACGCTCCCCGCACCCCCGGACGGGGAGGTTGTCGTTTACCTGACCGAGGGTCACCCGACCCGGCCGGATCGGCCCGACGGGTGGTCCGGGATCGGTGGTTTCCCCGGTCCACCGGATAGGCAACGAAAAGACGGCGAACCCTGGATTCAACGGCCGTGTCGGAACGGGTCCGGTTGGCCGGGAAAAGTCAGGTGTTCTTCTCGAAGACCAGCCGTAGACCAATGAGGGTCAGATGCGGCTCGTGCTGGTCGAGGGTCTCGCTCTCCTTGAGGACGAGCGAGGCGAGCCCGCCGGTGGCGATCGCGGTGGCGTGCGCGCCGAGTTCGGCCCGGATCCGCCGGACCAGGCCGTCCACCTGCCCGGCGACGCCGTAGATCATGCCGGACTGGAGTGCCTCGACCGTGCCCCGGCCGATGACCGAACGCGGCGGGGTGAGTTCCACCTTGCGTAGCTGCGCCGCCCGCGAGGCCAGCGCGTCGAGCGCGATCTCGATCCCGGGGGCGAGCGCGCCGCCCACGAACTCACCACGCGCCGACACGACGTCGAGGTTCGTCGACGTCCCGAAATCGACCACGATCGCCGGCCCGCCATACAGGTGGTAGGCGGCCAGCGTGTTCATGATCCGGTCGGCGCCGGCCTCCTTCGGGTTGTCGATCAGGATCGGCACCCCGGTGCGCGTGCCGGGCTCGACGATCACGACTGGAGTGTCGCGGAACGCCCGTACCACCATGCGGCGCAGCTCCCGCAGCGCGGCGGGGACGGTCGAGCAGATCGACACCCCGGTGATCTGGTAGTCGCCGAGCAGGCCGCGGTAGAGCAGGACCAGCTCGTCGGAGGTCGCGTGCGGATCGGTGCGGACCCGCCAGGAGTCGACGAGGTCCTCGCCGGCGAAGACGCCGACGACGGTGTTGGTGTTACCGACGTCGATGGCGAGCAGCATCAGGACTCCTCCACAGTCGAACCCCTCGGCGCACCCGCGCTGACCGACGCCGACGGCCGGCCTGGCTCGAGGTCAAGACCGAGGTCGAGGGCAGGCGCCGAATGCGTCAGGGCACCGACCGCAAGATAGTCCACACCGGTCGCCGCGACGTCCGCCGCCACCCGCAGCGTCAACCCGCCGCTGGCCTCCAACCGCACCCCGGCCGGGCGGGCGATCGCGACGCTGGCGCGCAGCTCCGCGAGGCTCATGTTGTCGCACAGGATGAGGTCGGCGCCCGCTTCGACGGCCTCCCCGACCTGGTCGACGGTGTCGCACTCGACCTCGACGGGCAGCCGCGGGAACCTCGCCCGCACCGCTGCGAACGCCGCCGCCACCCCGCCGGCCGCCACCACGTGGTTGTCCTTGATCAGCGCCGCGTCGGCCAGCGACATCCGGTGGTTGACCCCGCCGCCGCAGCGCACCGCGTACTTCTCCAGAGCCCGCAGGCCGGGCAGCGTCTTGCGGGTGTCCCGGATGGCCGCCCCGCTGCCGGCGATCGCGTCGACCCAGGCCCGGGTCGCCGTGGCGATGCCGCAGAGGTGGCACAGCAGGTTCAGCGCGGTGCGCTCCGCGGTGAGCAGGCCCCGGACCGGGCCGTTCACCCGGGCGACCGTCGTGCCCGGCGCGACCGCGTCCCCGTCCGCGGCGAGCAGGGTGACGGTGACCGCCCGGCCGAGCACGGCCTCGAAC
>NZ_JALKFU020000160.1 GCF_023242965.2 Frankia sp. AgKG'84/4 | reverse complement strand
ACCCTCGACCACGCCGGCCGGCACGCCGCGGCCGGCACCGCGGCGTCCGCCGACTCCTGACCGCACAGCACGTCAGACGCCCCCGGGGGCCGGCGCCACCTTTCGGTGCGACCGGCCCCCGGGGGCGTTGTGGTGTAGGGACGGGCGCGGTCAGCGCGCGGGAGTCAACCGCAGCGGGAGTTCGGCGAGGCCCCGCAGGGTGTTGTTGGGACGCCACCGCGGCGGCCCGGTCATCTCGATCGTCTCGACGGCGTCGACCAGCGCCGTCAGCAGTCCCTCGGCCTGACCGTTCGCGATCATCCGGCCGAGGCAGGCATGGACGCCGATGCCGAAACCAACGTGGGCGCCGGAGCGGCGGGTCAGGTCGAAGCGGTCCGGCTCCTCCCAGCGCCGCGGGTCCCGGTTGGCGGCGCCGAACAGCAGGACGACCCGGTCGCCGGCCGGCACCGTGCGGCCGTCCACGTCGACATCACGCGCGACCGTGCGGAAGAACATCTGGATCGGTGACTCCAGCCGCACCGCCTCGTCGAGCGCCGAACGGATCAGCCCCGAGTCCGCCCGCAGCGCCGCGTACTGCTCCGGGTGGGTGGCCAGGCACCACAGCAGCGAGCCGAGGCCCTTGACCGTGGTGTCCATCCCGGCGACGAGCAGCCCGCGGACCAGGACGGCTGCCTCCTCACGGCCGAACCCGGCCTCGGCAGCGACGCGGTGGACCTGGGCACCCCAGCCGTCCGGGCGCAGCTTCTCCGGGTAGAGGTGCTCCACGATCCACGGCATCATCTCCCGGCTTCGCGTGACGGAGGCGTCGAACAGTGCGTTGGGCGGCCCGTTGAGGTTGAAGACGGTCTCGGCGAACGCCGACAGGTGCTCGGCGCGACCCTCGCGGGGCAGGCCGAGGCCGTCGGCGAAGACCCGCAGCGGCAGGGCCTCGGCGAGCTGGCTGATCCCGTCGACCTCGCCGGCGGCCACCGCGTCGCGGACCAGCGCGATCGCCGCCGCCGAGAACCTCTCGCGCAGCTCCCGCGCGGTGGCCGAGGAGAACACAGTGTGGATGACCTGGCGCGCCCGGGTGTGCTCGGGCGGGTCGGCCTCCTGGAGCAGGCTGCGGGAGCGCCACGAGGACTCGGTGCGCAGGTCCGTCAGCCCCGTGCCGGCGGAGGAGTAGAACACGTCATGCTGGAGCAGAGCGGACCGGACGGCGCTGTAGCGGGCGAACGCCCACACCCGGTACCGGTCGAGCCAGACGGCGGGCCCGGCCTCCCGCAGCCGCTCGAAGGCGGGGTACGGGTCGGCGAGAACCTCGGGCTGGAACAGGTCGAGATCACTGGCGGGTAGAGCGTCGGGCATGAAGGCCTTCCCTGCGGAGGACGGGTGACCTGTGTCGGACGGGATATCAGCGGGTGGCGCTGGCCCACAGGCCAGCGGTGAAGCGGTGGTAGCAGCCGGTCTGTAGGACGACCATCAGCTCCAGCAGCTTCGCCTTGTCCCCGGTCACCGCGAACTGCCCGGTGACGAACGCCGTCGCGGCGTGCAGGGTGCCCGCCTCGAAGTCGGCGAGGTCCTGGTAGGTCGCGGTGATGGTGAGGTCCGCGCCGGCCAGTGCGCCGGCGCCGGCCCGCACGAGGGTGCCCCGCTCCACCACCAGGTGGTAGGGCACCTCGCCGGTCGGCGTCGACGTGGCCCGCCACTGCAGCCGCACGTTCACGTGCTCGATGCCCGGCTGGTGCTCCGCGGGCAGCCGCGCGAGCCGCGCGAGGTACTCCTCGGACAGGAAACGGACGGTCGCGGTCGTGCTCACGCAGCCGTCCCCGATCCGCCGCGCAGCCCGACGTGCAGCGCCTCGACCTGCGGGAAGGCGACCCGTGGCCGGGGCCGTGGCGGTCGGGTGACCGTCAGCTCGGCGAACCGGCCGAGCACCGCGGGGAACACGGCCTCCGCCTGCATCCGCGCGAGCCGCCAGCCCGCGCAGCTGTGGATACCCGCGCCGAAGGAAATCGACGGGCCCTCATCGCGGGTGACGTCGAACGTGTCCGGGTCACGGAACCTCGTCGGGTCCCGGTTGGCCGCGGCGATCATCGCCATCAGCCGGGCGCCGCCGGGCACCGCGACGCCGCCGATCTCGACCGTCTCGTTCGTCGTCCGGGGGACCATGTGCGCCGGCGGATCGAACCGCAGCACCTCGTCGATCGCCCGGCCGAGCAGGCCCGGGTCGGCGCGGACCAGATCCGCCTGGTCCGGATGCTCGCAGAACAGCCGGATCCCGTTGGTGAGGAAGTAGGTCGTCGTCTCGCTGCCCGCGGCAATGATCATGTGGCACATCTGCGCGAGTTCGGCGAAGCTCAACCGCTCACCCTCGTCCTCGGTGTCGATCAGCGCCGAGAGCAGGTCGTCGCCGCGGTGTTGCTGCTTGCGGCGGACGAGGTCGCCGTAGTAGTCATCGAGGAAGTCGGCCGCGTCGTCCGCCTGGCGTAGGTCGGCCGCGGTCATGCCCAGCTCGAACGTCCGCTGGAAGTCGCGGATGGGCTCCCGCAGCAGTGGCGCCTCCTCCTGGGGAACACCCACGAGCTGGGCGACGACGCTGAGCGGCAACGGGAAGCAGAGGTCGTTGCAGATGTCGCCGCCGCCGGCGTCGGCCAGCGGCGCCAGCAGCTCGTCGACCCGGCGCCGGATGAACTCCTGATGCGCCGCCATCCGGTTCGTGGTGAAGACGCGGTTGACGATCCGGCGCAGCCGCGTGTGCTCGGGCGGGTTCGTCCACAGCATGCTGCTGCCCAGCTTCCCCAGGGCCGGGTGCTGCTCCCAGGTGCCGGTGAACCGGCCCGCCATGAACGTGCGGACGTCCTTGCCCACCTGCCTGGAGCGCAGCGCGTCGTTCACGTCGTCGTAGCGGGTCAGCACCCACACGCCCATCGTGCTGTGGTGCACCGGGACGGCCTCCCGCAGCCGCCGGTACCGGGCGTACGGGTCGACGCGGCCCTCCGGGGAGAACAGGAGTTCGGCGAGCGCCTCGTTGGCGGCGTGGGTGGTGACCGGGTCGGTGGGCGCCGCCGGGCCCGGCGGCGCGGTCGCGTTCTGCGTCGTCAGCTTCTGTGTCGTCAGCTTCTGTGTCGTCAACTTCTGTGTCGTCAACTTCTGTGTCGTCATCGCCGGCTCAGCCCGTGACGGTGGTCTCGACCACGTGCAGCAGCGAGCCGACCGGCGTCACACCGTCGAGCTGGAGGCCCGCCCGCCGGACGAGTTCGGTGACACCCTTCTTCGTGTGCCGACGCCCGTTGGTGTTGAGGAGGAAGAGAAGGTCGATTCCGGTCGCGTACCGGATTTCCGGGCTGTCGTCGACCAGATTTGTGATCATCAGTATCCGGCTGCCCGGGTGGCCCGCCGCCGCGGCGTTCTTCAACGCGGTCACGGTGAGGTCGTCATCCCATTCGAGAATGCTTTTGAACTGGTACACGTCCACGTCGACGGGAATTTTCTCGAGGCAGTTCCCGGCCATCACGCTGGAGCGGGACGCGAGCGATCCGTCGGGGCGCAGCCGCGGGTCCGGCTGGGCGACCGCGGCCGGCAGGTCCACCAGGGTCCCGTGCAGGTGCGGGTTCGCGTCCAGCAGGGTGGCCAGGGTGTACCCGCGGCCACCGCCGACGTCGGCGAACGTCTTCACGTCCGAGAGGTCCAGCGCCTGCGCGATCGCCGCCGAGGTCAGCCGGCTCAGCTCGGTCTGGGACCGGTTGAAGATCTCCGTTGATTCGCGCGAGGTGCTGTGCAGGTGCGCGAAGAACCCCGTACCGTAGCGCTCCTCGAAATGGCCGCGCCCGGTCCGCACCGCCTGCTCCAGGTCCGGCCACAACTCCCAGACCCACTGCTCGGTGACCCAGAGAACCCAGTACCGCAGGCTCTGCGGGTTGTCCTCCCGCAGCAGCCGGGACACCGGGGTGTGCACGATGCCGTCCGGGGTCTCGGCGAAGACGCCGTAGCTGCGCAGGTTCAGCAGCAGGCGGCCGAGTACCTCCGGGTTGACCCCGAGCGAGGTCGCCAGCGCGCCCACCGGCGTCGGGGCGTCGCCGAGCGCGTCGGCGATCCCGACCTGGATCGCCGCCCGCAGCGCGGCCGGAGCCGCGGAGGCGAGCGCGAGATCGCGCAGCGCCGAAATGGGCGTGCTGCCGTCCGTTTCCCCCGCGGTGGGGGGCGTACCAGTGACAATTGCCATCAGGTTTCCTCTCTAGGCCGACGGACGCACCGCGGATCCCGACCTCGACGTGCGCGAGCACGCGTCGAGACTGGTCAGGGTGGCGGCTCACCGCCCGGTGCGATGGTCCGCACTCGGGACGAATGCTGCTGTTCGGCGTTAGAGAGGTACTCAAAACCGGCTAAGGCACTATGCGCGCCGTAGTCCCGCGGCAGGTGTCGCGGGACTACGGCCCGGCTAGCCGGTCTCGGTCGCCCCCGGCCCGGGGGCGCTACCCGCGGGTCGGAAGCGGTGCCGGCGCTGGGCGTTCCAGGCGTCCACCGTCGAGCGGCGCCAGCGTGGGCGCCGCCGGTGGGGTTCCTTGCCGTCGTCGGGGTCGTCGGGCTTCGGCGCGGACCCGTCGGCGACGCTGGCCCGCCAGGAGGACGCGGTCAGACGAAGACGGTCAGCTATCTCGGTGACGGTCAGCAGGGGATCGGCGTCCATCCACCCATCGTGCCCGCGTGGATTCAGCGAGACGTCGCCACACAGGTCACACCCATACATCCCGTTTTGTCCAAAGATATGTGCATCGCGACCGGCGGCGCGGTCCGAACTGGCCGCAGTGGGGGAGGTGGGGCGTTCGGGCCAGGTCTGCTCCGCTGTGCCGCCTGGCCGGTCGGGCAGGAAGAGGACAACCGGCTGCGGCGATCTGCCCGACTTGGTATCTATGTTCACCCAACTGTGCCTGCTGACTGGAGATTCGAAGATCATGGTCTCGGTCCTTGTCGTGCTCTCCCTCGTTCTGACCGGGCTCGTCGCCGGGACGATGACCATCGGCCTGGTGGCGGTGCGTCCCGCGCTGCACTCCCTGCCCGCGACCAGCTATGTGCTCGTCAAACAGGCGTTCGACGTCAGTTACCCGAAGTTCATGAAGCCGGTGCAGATCGCCAGCCTGCTCTCGACGGTGGCCCTGGCGGTGGTCGTGGCCGTGGCCGGCCCCGCGACCTGCGCCATCCTGGCCGCGATCGCGGCGGTGACCATCTTCGTCAACATCATCGTCACCGTGCGGGGCGATCTGCCGATCAACAACGCGATGGCCACCTGGGCGCCGGACGCGCCGCCGAGCGACTGGCAGGCCCAGCGGGCCCGCTGGGATTTCTTCAACGCCATCCGGACGACCGCCGCGGTCAGCTCCCTGGTGCTGCTCGCCCTGGCGGCGACCGCGTCCTGAGAGCACGAGCTCAGTCCTGCTTCAGCGCCAGGTAGGTGGCATGGAAGACCTTCTCGAGTGCGGCCGCTGCCCGGGACTGAGGCTGCGGTCCGCCCGGAGGTACGTGGAGATCATCGCCAACGGCTCGGGCTCTCCAGAAAGGCGGCCTCGGCGACATCCTGGATGAACGCCGCCGCGGCGACCGCAGCTTCGATCATGTCGACGAGGTAGAGCCCATCACGCCGCATAGCGGACCCCCGCCTCCGTGAGCATCCGGTCACGGATGACCCACTTCAACCGGGACTTGGCCACCAAGTCGACGTGACGACCGACGATCTGACCACCTCGGGCCGGCTCCACGCCAGCCGGACGGGAGGTTCGGGGGCGCCCCCCGGAAAACATTGCGGCCCGCCGGGAAGCCGCCCAAAGGAGTCACTCGCCTATGGTGGGAGGGAATCGTGGGCGACGCTCTCGTCCGGCCTGGGCTCATGGCAGCAATCCGGATGGGGCAGGCCGGTCGTCGCTCATCCGCCGGTGATTTCCTGACGCCAGTTGTGGAAGAAGTGGCGTAGCCGGTCGGCGGCCGGGTGGGGCAGTCCCAGGTCGTCGTCGGTGAACCGGCTGATGGTTCCGATCATGTCGGCGAACACCTGCAGGTCGAAGCCGCCGTCCTGGGTTTGGGCGAGGTGGACGAGTTCCGCCTTGGTGAAGACGTTCGCCAGGTCGTGTACGTCGGTGAAATCGCGTGCCTCGGCTCGGCCGAACAGGGCGAGGGTCTTGCGGGCCGCCAGGTCATGGGCGCTGAGTGTCGGGCCGAGTTCGGTGAGGGTGGGTGGTTCGTCCGGCGGGCTGTCGACACCGAGATCCACGATCAGCGCCTCGCCAGCGCGGCGCCGCCCGCGACCGCGAAGCCCACACTTTCGGGCAGCCCGAAGAAGATCCGCGCAACCGCCCGCTGCAACGATGTGATCACCTGAAGGCGATTCGTTCCCAGGCGCGCCGAATCGGGGCGGGCAGGACGAGCTCCGGCCAGGCGTCGACGAGCAGTGCCCCGTCGACGTAGGCGAGGATGTCCTCCGCCGTCCCCTCGCGCAGGACGATCTCGTACAACCGGTGGCGCTGTCGGCGGTCCGTAAGGTCGTAGGTCCGATCGGCATCGGACCAGTTCAGATGGACGGGCAGGCGTACCCGCGCCAACGCCTGCCGGATCGGGAGCCGGGGCAGCCGATCCGGCACGGTGAACGGTCGCCCCCGCCCGTCCACCACGACCTCGAACGAGGGCACCGGCACGGCGTCGAGCCGGAAACCCGCCGCCGCCAGCAGGCGCGTCGCGGTCTCCAACGTCGGTGACTTCACCCCGTGCTCATAGGCCGCCAACGTCGGCCGCGACGTGTGCGCCCGCCGCGCGAGCTCGGCCCCGGACAGGCCCGCCTCCAGCCGCGCCGATTCGATCAACCGACCTGCCAGCGAATCCACCACTCCCCCTCCATCACGACAACAAACGTATCCGATGAGATACGGTACTCGTCTTCGGTCCGTTCGCCGGCCCATACGGCGTGACCTCGGCATGAGCCCTGCCGCCAGGCGGCCCGAGCAGTCGAAAGATCGCTGTCCAGCGGCGCGGTGAACCTCGCAGTCCCACCGGACTGCCAGGTTCTCGACGAGCGAGGCCGAGGGCGCGTTCGCGCGTAACCACTAACCGCAACGCTCAGGCCCGGAGCCCGAGGACGGGTGCGTAGTCCCGGCGGCGGTTCGGCTGTGTGAGGACTTCTACGCTGTCGACGGCCTGGTCGATCGCGCCGGGGAGATGGCCAAGCGGGCCGTTGGGGCGGTGTCCTAGCCGGATGAGGAACCAGGAACACCATGGTCCGCTACCGACCCCGGCACACCGCGACCGTGGGGGTCCGGGGGGTCGCCCCCCGGAAAACACCGCGGCCCACCGGGAAGCTGGACAACGTCCAGCAACCACGGCGGGCCGGCTCGTGGAGGTGCGGGGACTCGAACCCCGGGCCTCCTCCGTGCGAGGGAGGCGCTCTACCAGGCTGAGCTACACCCCCTGGAAGTAACCGAAGCTTACAGGACGACGGGGGCTAGGTGGCGACTGCCCTCGTCGTCCTGTGCCGCTGGTGGGCTGGTGCTGTGTCGAGGCTGGTCGATCAGGTGGGGACGACCAGGCGTTGGCGCTCCGTCGACCGGGCGGCAGGGACGGTGATCTCGGCGGATCCGCCCAGGCTGAGGGTGCGGTGCTCGGTCTGCGCCGCGGTGTCGGAGCGGATGGGTGGGGTCGTGGCGCCGAGAGCGAGGTCCGCGGCCAGGCGGTCGAACAGGGGGGCCGCGTCGGCGGGGTGCAGGAGGCCGGCCTCGTGGCTGGTCCAGCCGTAGGTCCTCGCGCCGTCGAGGACGATCACCTGGTCGGGTTGAGTGCCGGGGAATGCCAGCCGTGCGCCGCTCGGCGGGGGCGGCGATTCCAGCGGGCGGTGCGCCCACAGTTGCAGTGCCTCCTCGGGGCACCATGCCTCGTCGCGGACGCTGACCTGCCAGGCCGTGCGGCCGGGGCGGTAGGCGGCCAGGCGGACGGCGGTTCCGCGGCAGCGGAAGTGCAGGCCGACCCCGTCCTGGCGGACGCTGCGGACGTCGACGGGAACCGCGGAGCTGGTCGGGCACACGAGGTGGCCCTCCGCCCGCAACCTGTTCATCCACGCCTTGAAGGACACGGCGTCGTTGCCTTCCTTCCTTGTCGATCGAGTCGTGCTGGGCCGGGTTCGGTGAGGCGGGCGAGTGCCGGAGCCGCCTGCGGCACCGGGCAGCCCCCTGGCCCACGGCGGACTCGGGACGGCACGGAGCGCGAGACACGGCGCTGGCAGGGAGGGGCACGGCTGCTGCGACTGGCTGGCGGCGCTGTCATCCACCCGGCAGGCGAGGGGACGCGGCCACCGTGACGTAGGGGCGGTATGCGCCGACTTACCGGCTGGTGCCCGCGGAAGACCGCGTCCTGCTCAGGTCGCGGAGACGGTCGCGCGCGGCGCTCGGGACTTCGGCTTGCGCGGGGGACCCTCGCGCCAGGGCGGCTCCGCTGTCAGCGGGCCGCGCGGCTCCTCGGGGCGAGAAGCCTCAGCGGGCGCGAGGGCTGGGACAACACGGACAGGCTCCGGGACGACAGACCACTTGCCCCGCCCAGCGAAGGGCGTTGCCGTGCTGCAGACGGAGCGTCACCTCTCCAATTATGCACAACGGTTGGCCGGGCTGCCTCAGCCGAGGGGCGTGCCACAGTGCACGGCCCGTTCGGGGGATGGGGTGGGCGGCCCCGGGGCAACCAGTCTGTGGACGGATCCGGCAGCGGGGCGGGGAGGCGGTGCGGCCATGACAGTCTTCGCGGATCGGGTCGACGCCGGTCGGCTGCTCAGTGCCCACCTCACCCACCTGCGCGGGGAGGACGTCGTCGTGCTGGCCCTGCCGCGGGGAGGGGTGCCGGTCGGGTTCGAGATCGCCCGGGCGCTGGCAGCACCCATGGATGTGATCTCCGTGCGCAAGATCGGCGTCCCGCGCCAGCCCGAACTGGCCATGGGAGCGATCGCCGAGGGCGGCATTCGTGTGGTCGACGAGGCGACGATGCGCCTAGCCCAGGTGGGCCAGGAGGAGTTCTCCCGGGTCGAGGCGCTGGAGGCCGTCGAGCTCGACCGGCGTGCACGCCGCTTCCGTGCTGGTCGGCCGCGGATCCCGCTGTCCGGCCGCACCGCCGTCGTCGTCGACGACGGCATCGCCACCGGCTCGACGGCCCTGGCCGCGTGCCGGGCCGTGCGGGCGCAGGGCGTGGCCCGGCTGGTGCTGGCCGCCCCGATCGCCGCGCGGGACCGGATGATCCGATTCCAGGACGATGCCGACGAGGTGGTCTGCGTGGAGGCACCGCTGGCCTTCGCCGGCGTCGGTGAGTTCTACGGCGACTTCACCCAGACCTCGGATGAGGAGGTCGTCGAGCTGCTCGAGCGGTCCGCCCGCAACGTGGGGCGATCCGCCGATGTCGTGATCCCTGTTCCGGCGGTCGACCCGCCAGGCCGGCCTGGCCCGGCCGGACTGCCTGGCCCGGCCGGGCCGCCTGGCCTGGCTGGACTACTTGGCCTGCCCGCCCGGCCGCGCGGGGTCGTGGTCCTCGTGCAGGGCAGCGGCAGCGGTCGCCGCAGTCCGCGTGACCGGTTCGTGGCCGACGTTCTCCTCTCGGTCGGCTTCGCGACGCTCCTGGTGGACCTCGTCGGCCCGGCGCGGGAGACGGACGCCGAGGCCACGTTCGACTCCGGGCTGGTGGTCGGGCGCCTGCTGGCGGCGGTCGCCTGGCTGCGCGGTCAGCCGGAGACGGCCGCGTTGCCCCTGGGGTGCTTCGGCGCCGACACCGG
>NZ_JALKFU020000015.1 GCF_023242965.2 Frankia sp. AgKG'84/4 | reverse complement strand
AAGGAGCGGGGCCTGTGGGCGGCGCACCTCGACCGTGAGCTCGGCGGTCAGGGGCTGGGGCAGGTGCGTCTCGCGCTCATGCACGAGATCCTCGGCCGCACGCCGTCGGCGCCGAGCCTGTTCGGCAACCAGGCGCCGGACTCCGGCAACAGCGAGCTGCTGGCCGTCGGGGCCAACGAGGAGCAGAAGGAGCGGTGGCTGTGGCCGCTGCTCGACGGTCGGCTCAGCTCGTCGTTCTCGCTCACCGAACCGGACACCGCCGGCTCCGACCCGACGCAGATCCGCACGACCGGCATCCTCGACGGGGACGCGTACGTCCTCAACGGTCGCAAGTGGTTCGCCTCGAACGCGGCCGACGCCGACTTCATCCTGGCGATGGTGGTGACGAACCCCGACGCCAAACCGCACGAGCGGGCGTCCATGATCTGCGTCGAGAAGGGGACGCCGGGCCTGAACATCGTCCGGGACGTCGGCACGATGAGCCACCCCTGGCCGCACCACAACGACGTGCATTCCGCCGGGCACGCCGAAATCCTCTTCGAGAACTGCCGGGTTCCGAAGGAGAACCTCATCGGCGCGCCGGGCGAGGGTTTCCTGCTGGCCCAGAAGCGGCTTTCGGGTGGGCGGATCCACCACGCGATGCGGTGGATAGGTCAGAGCCAGCGGGCGTTCGACATGATGTGCGAACGGGCGGTGAGTCGGACGGTGCGGGGCCGGCCGCTGGGGGACAACCAGTTCATCCAGGACTTCGTCACGGAGTCCCGCACGGAGATCGACGCGGCGCGGCTGCTCACCCTGCACGCCGCCTGGCACTGGGACACCTACGGCGCGTCGGCCAGCCGGGTGCAGATCGCCCAGATCAAGTACTGGGGCGCCCGGGTGCTGTACAACGTCATCGACCGGTCGATCCAGGTGCACGGCGCGATGGGGTTCTCCACGGATCTACCGCTGGAGGCGATGTACCGCAGCGCCCGCAACTACCGCATCAGCGACGGCGCGGACGAGGTGCACAAGGCCTTCATCGCCCGGCAGGTCCTCAAGGGCTACACCCCGGTGGACGGGTACCCGACCGACCATGTTCCGACGCGCCGCGCCGCGGCCGAAGAGCGCTTCGCTCACCTGCTCACCGCGGCGAGCGCCAATGCGTGACGAACTGGCGAGGTGGCTGGACCGCGACGACCTGGTGATCGAGCAGGTCTCCGGGGGAGCGTCGAACCTGACCTTCCGGGTCCGCACCGGGGACGACGACTGGATTCTGCGCCGCCCGCCGCTGCGGGCCGTGCTGGCCACGGCGAACGACATGCGCCGCGAATGGACCGCCCAACAGGCGCTGCACGGGTCGGCGGTGCCGGTGCCCCGGATCATCCGGACGTGCTCGGACGAATCGGTGATCGGCGCACCGTTCTACCTGATGGAACGCCTCGACGGCATCGTGTTCAGCGACGCGGGTGCCGTCGGGCACCTCACCCAGGCCGACGCGCGGGCCTGTTCGTTCGAGCTCGTCGACGTTCTCGTCCGGCTGCACGGCGTCGATCCCGCCGCGGTCGGACTCGCCGAGTTCGGCCGGCCGGCCGGCTTCATGCGGCGTCAGCTGTCCCGATGGCTGACGCAGTGGGAGAGGTCGAAGCGGCGGGAGCGTCCGGCGATCGACGAGATCGCCCGGCGCCTGGCCGCGGCCCTGCCCGCGGAAGGGCCGGCGGCGATCGTGCACGGGGACTACTCGTTCAACAACACGATGTTCTTCCGTGAACCACCGACCCGGATGCAGGCGCTGCTGGACTGGGAGCTGTCGACCCTCGGCGACCCGTTCACCGACGTCGGCACCCTCGCCGTCTACTGGGGTCGCGCCGGCGAGCTGATGTGGCGCTCGCGGCCGAACCCGCAGCCACACCGGGCGAACGCGGGCTTCCCGTCGACCGACGAGATCCTCGAGCGCTACGCCGCCACGAGCGGGCGCGACCTCGCCACCATCGGCTTCTACCAGGCCTTCGCGATGTACAAGCTGGCGGTGATCACGGAGGGGGTGCGGGCCCGCCAGGAGGCGACGCCCGGTCAGGTCGTGGACGACGACACGATCATCGGCGAACTCGCGGACCTGGCGCTCGAGACACTGCCGGGATGAAGGACCCCCTGCCCGCACGCGCGTCGTGACCGCCCGGACGTCGTGCGGGCTCAGAGGGGAGTAGGCGCCCCGGGCGCCGCGAGGGCCGCGCTGATCCATTCCTGGCAGGCCGCCCGCGCCCGGGGTCTGCTGATCAGGTTCGCGTCGACGAGCAGGCTCGCGGCGAGGCCGCGCAGCATGCTCTGGAGCAGGATCGCCGCGGTCGGCGGGTCGGTGTCCGCCCGGACCGAGCCGTCGAGCTGGCCCGCCGCGATCAGGTCGGCCCAGCCGTCGTGGCTGCGCCGGTCGGCCTCGACCATGCCCGCCACGGACGCCTCCGCGGGAAAGGTCGCCCCCCACATGACGATCAGCGCGCGGTCGTCGGTGGCGGGGTCCGCGAACCGTTCGAGATAGGTGTCGACGGCCGATCGCAGGCAGTCCAGGCCGGGGATGTCCTCGACATGGCGTCCGTCCCGCGTCGCGGCGGCGACCATGGCGTCGTTGATCCTGTTCTGGGCTCGTTGCGCGAGCCGGGCCAGGAGCATGTCCTTCGACCCGAAGTGGTGGTTGGGCAGGCCGCGGCTGGTTCCGGCGCGGGTGCCGATGCTCGCCAGCGACGCCCGTTCGACGCCGCGTTCGGCCACCAGCTCGGCCGCCGCGTCCAGCAGGGCCTCCTCGGACTCCTGCCGCCGGTCGATCTGCCGCCGGCGTCGGGTGGCGGTCGAATCCATGACGGCAGAGTACTTCTCCGCTCACCAGATGCCGTCGTTTCCCCGCTAACTTGTTGAACGCTTAACAAGTATGTTAGTTTGCTCGCACCGCAACACCTGGATCCGAGGGGACTCCCCGGGAACGACCGGAGGACGAGCAGATGGCCCTGTACGACATCGTGATCAAGGGTGGCACCGTCATCGACGGGCTCCGCACGCCTCGCTACAAGGCCGACGTGGCCATCAGGGACGGTCGGATCGTCCAGATCGGGGTCGTGGACGCCGCGGACAGCGCCGAGGTGGTCGACGCGACCGGCAGGATCGTCGCGCCCGGCGTCGTGGACATCCACACCCACTACGACAGCCAGCTCTTCTGGGACCCGTGGTGCACGATGTCGGGCTGGCACGGCGTCACCACCGTGCTCATCGGCAACTGCGGCTTCGGTTTCGCGCCGTGCCGGCCCGAGGACCAGGACCGCACGATGCTCAGCCTGTCCCGCAACGAGGCGGTGCCGGTCAAGACGATGCGCGCCGGCATGCCCTGGGACTGGGTCACCTACCCCGAGTTCCTCGACAGCGTCGAGCGGACGCCCAAGGGCGTGAACGTCATGTCGTTCGTCCCGCTGGCGCCGCTGTACGCCTATGTCGTCGGTGTCGACAAGGCCAAGCGGGACCGGGCGTCGGACGAGGAACTCGCGCGGATGTGCGCGCTGCTCGTCGAAAGCATGGAGGCCGGCGGGGCGGGGTGGAGCTCGCAGATCTCGGGCGACGCCTTCAACGTGCAGCTCGACTTCGACGGCACGCCGATGGTCACGGACATGATGACCGAACGTGAGATCACCGCGTTCTCCCGGGCGCTGCGCCAGGTCGGCCGCGGCACCACCCAGATGACCGGGCAGATCGAGACCGCGGCGCTCATCGCCCGCGAGAGCGGCCGCCCGACCATCTGGAACGCCCTCGCCCCCACCGGCTCGGTCAACCAGCACGGCGAGTCGCAGCTACCCCACCGGGCGATCATCGAACGCCTCGACGAGCTCAACGAGAAGGACGGCCTGCGGGTCTTCGCCTCCGCCCAGATCGTGCGCTTCCAGTCCGAGATCGTCCTGGAGAACTACAACCTCATGGACATCTCCCCGGCCTGGAAGGAGGCCGGCCTCGGCACGCTGGAGGAGAAGATCGCCAAGTTCGCCGACCCCGAGCGCCGCCCGGCGCTGCGGGCGGCGGTCGACCAGCTGGGCGGCGGTTTCGGTGCCGCCAGCTACCCGCTCGCCGAGATCACGGTCAACTGGATCACCAGTGACGCCCGCGACGCGCTGGCGCTCAAGGAGCGCTACGAGGGATTCACCATCGGCGAGATCGCCGCCCGCGAGGGCAAGCACCTGGTCGACGCGATGCTCGACATCGCCGTCGCCGGCGATCTCAACGTCGGGTTCGGCACGACGATGATCGACATGGACCCCGGGGCGGTCAGGGAGGTCGCGTCCGCCGCGGTGGCGTTGCCCGGCATCAGCGACGGCGGCGCGCACACCAAGTTCATCACCACCGGTCGCTTCGCCACCGAACTGCTCGGCCACTGGGTCCGCGAGCACGAGATCATGTCGCTCGAGGAGGCGCACTGGCGGCTGTCCGCCTACCCCGCGATGGCGGTCGGGCTGCGCGACCGGGGTTCCATCGCCGAGGGCCGACCCGCCGACATCATCGTCTACGACCCCGACACCGTCGACGCGCTGCCCCAGGAGCGGCTGTTCGACTATCCGGCCGGCGAATGGCGCCTCGTCCAGAAGGCCGTCGGCTACGACCGGATCATCGTGAACGGAAAGACCACCTTTGTTGACGGCGTCTGCACGGACGAGACGCCGGGCAAGCTGCTGCGCCACGGCACCGCCTGAGGGGGGGAGACGACGACATGAGCGAGTTGGCCACGGCCACGGAAATCCACCGATTGTTCGACGCGGACAACCACTACTGGGAGACCTCCGACGCGTTCACCCGGCACCGCGATCCGAAGTTCGCCGAGCGCGGGGTCCAGCTTCGGGACATCGACGGCCTGCTGCGGTATGTCGTCGACGGCGTGCCGATCGAGGTACTGCCCGGACCGGCCGATGTGCATCCGCGGCCGCTGCCCGGTGCCTTTCTCGACTTCTTCCAGGGCGGCACCAGCCGGGATGTGTTCGAGTCACGGTTCACCGAGCGGCCGGCCGACCATCCGGACTGGTTCGAACGCGACGCCCGGCTGCGCGTGATGGACACCCAGGGGCTCGACTACACCTGGCTGTTCCCGTCGCAGGGCGTGGTGGTCGAGCCCTACCTGCACAGTGACCTCGACGCGACGATCGAGTGCTACCGGGCCTTCAACCGGTGGCTCGAGGAGCAGTGGGGGTTCGCCTACCAGGACCGCATCTTCGCCGTCCCCTACATCACGATGTGCGATCCGGATGCGACGTTGCGCGAGCTCACATGGTGTCTCGACCGCGGCGCTCGGGTGGTGAACATCCGCTGCGGCGCGGCCGTCACGCGCGCCGGCAACCGGTCACCCGCCGACCCGATGTTCGACCGCTTCTGGGGCCTCGCGGCGGAATCGGGCATCGTCGTCGCCGTGCACGACGGCGAGGACAGCACCTACACGAAGATCTACGAGCTGATGGGCGAGGCCTGGGGCGAGCCGCACATGGGTGGCATCGCGCCCGGCGACACCGACACCATGGGTCAGTCCTCGACCTTCTCCGGTCTCATCAAGAACCGCGTCGTCCACGACTTCGCCTACGTCCTCGTCGCCCACCGGCTCTTCGAACGATTCCCGACGCTGAAGGTCTCCTTCGTGGAGTTCGGTGGCGCCTGGGTGCCGTCGCTGCTGCGGAGCCTGGACTACCTGGCGCACGGCGGAGGTTTCACGAGCAGTCCCCGCGATCAGTTCATCGAGCACTGCTGGGTTGCGCCGTTCGTCGAGGAGAACATCCAGGAGCTGGCCCGTCTCCTGCCCGTCGAACGCATTCTCTTCGGCTCCGACTGGCCCCACGGTGAGGGCTTTCCCGTTCCGAAGGACTTCCTTGCCAACGTCGCCGGATTCACACCGGACGAACAGCGGCGCATCATGTACGACAACGCCCGGGAGCTCACCTTTCCGCGCTGAGGCGGCACCGGGCACGGCCTTCGCGGGCCGTGCCCGGCCCGGCCGTGTCCACACCGGCCGGGCCGCGGTGTCGGTCGCGGGTGGTGAGGAAGTCGCTACGTCAAGCGGCCTTTCTGGCCTCGTCGCACCCCCCAGGGAGCGCCATCGCCGGTCGGCGGGTCTGGATCGGCCCTGGCGCCACATGGTCTTCGTCTGTATATTGACGCCGACGTCAATGTCTAACTTCGCCGATAGTGCCCGCGTTGACCGGGTGGCGTTGGTGGGGTCGGGCGGGACCTGGGGGTGCGGCCGCAGCCATGGAAAAAGTCGTTGTCGTCGGCTATCGGGCGGCCGGTGCGCCCGCGCTCGAACGCGCCGACATCGTCGCGCTCAACCACCGCCTGCTCGCGGAGCTCGACGTCGACCGGTATCCGGGGATCGCCCTGCAGGTCGAGGACCACGAGACGAGTCGGCGCTGGCAGGGGGAGCGGTTCACGGCCTCCCGTCGGGTCGCCGCGCTGCTCGGGGTGTGGGCCGAGTCGGCTGACGACCCGAGCGACGTGACGCGCCTGGTCGGCGAGGTGTGGCCGGACCACGCGGCAAGCGTGGTGACGGAGACCGTCATCCGGTGGCGGACCGGGCGCGCGACGAACCCGACGGAGCCACAGCCCGGCTGGACGGTGACCTCCCCGCTGTACCGCGCACCGTCGATGACCCGCGATGAGTTCGTGCGGCACTGGATCGACGTGCACCAGCCCATGTCGCTGCGGATCCACCCGCAGGACACCTACGTCCGCAACATCGTCACCCGGGTCCTGAGCCCCGCGGCCCCCCAGTTCGACGCCATCGCCGAGGAGGGCTTCGTCGCGGCCGAGGACATCCTGGAGCCGGCCCGGTTCTTCGGGGCCGACCTGCGCGGGACCACCTGGCGGGACAACGCCGCCGTGATCGGCGACGACGTGCGCCTCTTCCTCGACGCCCAGCACACGGCGGCGACGGCGATGCGCGAGTACCGGCTGCGGGAGATCAGGCGGCCGCGCGCCGGCGACGTGGCCGCACCGGAGCAGCTCTCCGCCCGGACCAGGACATGAAGGAGCACCCATGAGACTCGGCATGTCGCTGGCCAGCGGTAACCGCCCGCTGTCCGCCTTCCTCGACCAGATCTCCCACCACGAGGAGGCTGGCCTGGACACCGTGTGGTGCAGTCAGCTCTTCGGGATCGACGCCCTCACCGTCTTCGCGCTCGCCGGCGCGCGGACGACCCGCATCTCGTTCGGCACGGCCATCATCCCGACCTACTCCCGCCATCCGCTGCAGCTCGCCTCGGCGGCCCTCACCACCCAGGCCGCGACCGGCAACCGGCTGACCCTCGGCATCGGGTCCTCGCACCGCGCGCTCGTCACCGACGCGCTCGGCCTCGACTACCAGCGTCCCGCCGCCTACCTGCGGGAGTACCTCAGCGTCCTGCCCGGTCTGCTGCGCGGTGAACGCCTGTCCCACCGCGGTGAGCTGCTCAACGTCGACACCACCGGTACCTTCGGCCCGCCCCAGGTCGTGGGGGCCGAAGCGCCGCCCGTCCTCGTCGGCACGATGTTCCCGATCTCCCTGAAGATCGCCGGGACGTTCGCCGACGGCATCGTCACGTGGCTCGTCGGCCCGCGCGCCCTGGCCGACGAGGTGATTCCGACGGTCCGTGCCGCCGCGGCCGCGGCGGGTCGACCTCAGCCGCGCGTCGTCGCCGGCATACCCGCCGCCGTCTGCGCGTCAGCCGACGCCGCGGGGCACCGGGATCTGATCAACCGACGGCTCGCCGGCTTCACCGCGCTTCCCGTCTACCAGCAGGTACTCGCCCGTGAGCAGGTCACCGAGCCCGCGGACCTCGCCGCCGTCGGCGACGAGGAGGCGGTGGCCGCCCGGCTGGCGGCCTACGCCGAGGTGGGTGTCGACGAGGTGCACGGCATCTGCTTCGGCGACGACGCCACGCTTTTCCGCACGGCCGAGTTCTTCGGTGACCGCGCCCGCGCGAACGCCAGGACGGCATCGCCGGTGTGATCCAGCGTGTCGGTCGGGGGCGGCCGCGGCCATCCCCGTGGCGACGCCGACCGTGCCATCCGCGGTCGGGTCCAGATTGATGAGCCGAGAGACACCATCACAAGGAGTGCGGTCCATGAGCCAGCTGACAGATGAGGTCGCGCTTGTCACGGGTGCCGGGCGCGGCATCGGGCGCGCGATCGCGCTCCGCTTCGCCGAGGAGGGCGCGGCCGTCGTGGTGACGGCCCGGTCCAGCGATCAGATCGACGAGACAGTGGCTCTTATCAAGGCCGCCGGCGGCCGGGCCGCGGCGATCCCCGCCAACGTGACCGACCTGGACGCGGTGCAGGCGGTGCTGGACTTCACCAGGAAGGAGTTCGGCCCGGTCTCCCTGCTGGTGAACAACGCGGGCGGTGGCGTCCGCGGCTCGGCCGGCAAGTTCGAGACCATGGAGCCGTCGGCCGTCGTTCGTGGCCTGAACGTGAACCTCGTCGCGGCGATGCTGACGACCCGGCTGGCGTTGCCGGACATGATCGCGGCCAGCCATGGGCGCATCATCAACATGGCCAGCGGTGCGGGCATGCTCGCCATGCCCTACGTGGTTCCCTACGGTGTCGCCAAGACCGGTGTCATCCGGTTCTCCGAGATGCTCGCCCTCGAAATGGAAGGGCGCGGCATCTCGGTCTTCTCGATCACCCCGGGCAATGTGCTCAGCAAACTGACCGACCCGATCTGGCCGCAGCGCGAGACGCTCGCGGCGAACCCGCCCGAGGGCTTCTCGTGGATCTTCCCGCCGGGCCACGAGCTGGAGGACAAGGGCTGGTACCCGCCGGAGCGGGCGGCGGAGCTCTGCGCCTTTCTCGCCTCCGGCCGGGCAGACGCGGTGTCCGGACGCTTCTTCTCCGTCCACTACGACGAGGTCGAGATCGCCGCCCAGGCGGAACGCGTCGTCAGCGACGAGCTCTACACACTGCGCCTCCAGACGCTCGCCGGCCCGGAGCCGGCCATCATCTACGGCGACCGAGCGAAGAAGTAGTCCCGACGCCCGGCAGGCAACGGGCACACCGGTGTCCCCTGGTGGCGCGCGACCAGGGGACACCGTCCTGGGGCCACCAGGGGATCCGGCGGCGCAGGTGGCGTAGGGCCCTGTCCGACCGTGTAACATCTGCTGTGTGCGGGTGAGACACCCCGCGCTTGCAGGGCGCGAACCCGAAGCCACAGTTGCCGATCACCACGCTGGTGACGTCGGCCTTGTAGCGGGGGGTCTGCAAGCCATCGATGACCGTTCCACCTTTGATCACAAGGTCGTAGAGCGGCATGGCATCATCGCGCACCTCTCGAAGCTCGACATCGACCTCGATATTGAGCCTGATAGTGACGTGGCACACAGCCGCGGTCAAGTGCGACCTTGTTTTCCTCCCGATCGCCGCGGACACCGGACTGACCGTTCAGACTGGCCTGTTGCTCTCGAAACAGCCTGTCGCGAGGCCGCCGGACCAGCACCGGACAGTCGATCATCGTCGACGCCGGCGGCGTGATGCTCGGAGGAGCGAAGCACCACGCCAGCGCGGATCACGGCCCGTTCAGCCCGCCGATGCGGCGACCTTGGCGGCCCATCGGTAGTCGGCCTTTCCCGCCCCGGTCCGCTGGATCGCGTCGACGAACACCCATGCCTTCGGAAGTTTGTAGCGGGCGACGTGCCGTGCGGCCTCCGCGGCGAGATCGTCCTCTGCCGCGGTCGCGCCGTCGCGCAGGTGAACGATCGCGACGACCTCCTGACCCCAGCGCTGCGATGGCCGGGAGGCGACCACCACGTCGGAGACGTCGGGATGGGCGATGATCGCTGCCTCGACCTCCTCGGCGAAGATCTTCTCCCCACCCGAGTTGATGGTCATCGAGTCGCGGCCGAGCAGTTTGATCGTGCCGTCGGCCAGCCACTGGGCCCGGTCGCCGGGGACCACCATCCGCTCGCCGGCGACGACGGGGAAAGCCTGGGCCGTCTTCGCCGGATCACCGAGGTACCCCAGCGGAATGTCTTCCCGCTTCGCCAGCCAGCCGACGTCGTCCGCTCCGGGACCGAGCACGCTGTCGAAGTCCGCGGACACGACCACGGACCCCGCGACAGGATAGAAGGCGCCGGTCGAACCCGGGCCTGTCGCCGTGATGGTCCGCACGGCCTGACCACCACCCTCCGACGAACCGACGCTCTCGACGAGAGTCACCGCCGGCATGCGGGCAAGGAGCCGTGTTTCCACCGCAGGGGTCAGCGCCATGCCGCCGGACAGGATCGTGCGCAGGGATGAGAGGTCGTAGTCGCCGCGTTCCATCTCCTCGATGATCGGTCGGGCGAACGCGTCGCCGATCATCTGCAGGTACGTCACCCGCTCCCGACCGACCACGGAACAGACATCGGTCGGGTCGAGGCGCTCGACATTGTCCTGGATCACCACCGTCCCGCCCTGGTTCAGGCCCAGCAGGGCCGTCCAGTGGCCGGCGCCGTGCATGTAGGGAGAGGCCGCGAGCACCACGTGGGGCGTCGGATTCGTCGCCGCGAACTCGGCGAGCTCGTCCAGTGTCCGCCAGGGTTGCCGGGTGATCGGGTTTCGCCCGCCCAGGGCCGTGCGATGGACGTCGGCCTGGCGCCACAGCACCCCCTTGGGCGCGCCGGTGGTGCCGCCGGTGTAGACGATGTACAGGTCGTCGGGAGACCAGTCCGGCGCCCACTGGGGAATCGAGGTGGGGGCTTCGGCGAGGGCCTCCTCGTACCATTCGGCGCCGGGGAGAAGCTCGTTGCCGGAGCCGTCCTCCAGCTGCAGCAGGACCCGCAGCTCGGGGAGGTCGGCCAGTACCTCGGCCAGCGTCGGAGCGAACGCCGAGTGATACAGAATCGCTTTCGCGGCGCTGTTCCGCAGGACGTAGCGCAGTTCCTCGGCGACGTACCGGTAGTTCACGTTCACCGGGACGACCCGGGCCTTGAACGCCCCGATCATCGCTTCGAGGTACTCGTTGCCGTTGTACGCGTAGACGGCGAGATGATCCTGATGGGATTCGTACGGTCCCAGGCCGGCGCGTCCCTGTGGCCGAGCGCCAAGGCCGCGGTCGTGCAGGACATGCGCGAGCTGCCGGGTGCGGGTGGTCAGCTGTGCGTGGGTGAACCTGCGGTCGCGGAACACTATCGCGGCTCGGTCGGGGACCTGCTCGGCAACGGCTTCGCTCACCGCCGCGAGACTGTGCTGCGAGGTCGTCCTGTCGGTGGTCATCAGGAGCGGCCGCTCGCCGTTGTCGTGAGCCCGCGCCGCGCCTGGGCATGTTCCGCGATGGGAGCGTCGCCCGCGCCGGCGTAATCCGCGAGGATCTGGCGGTGCGCGGCCTGGCAGCCGATCTCGTTGCGGCCGAGCACGACATCGGTGTGGCCCGCGGCGAGGCCCTTTCCGGAACGTTCCAGGACGACCGCGTCCTCGTCGCGGACGACGGCCTGAATCTGGGGAACGTAATCCTTGAAGAAGGCGGCCACCCCGTCGTCGGACAGTGGAAACCGGGACAGGACGGTATGGCGGACGGTGCTGCTCGCCGGGGTCGAACCGGGGTAGAACTGCAGCAACTCGGCGCCCAGCGGTGAGGTGGAGATCACTGAACACGGGTGGATGTAGTAGATGCAGGTCATGTTCTCGCCCTCGGTCGGTTCCGGGCCGGTGCCCAGGCTGCGCAGGGGCACACCGAGCCGGTGATGGCGGCCGAACTGGTCGAACGTCACGATGTTCGAGATGGTGCCCCGACCGACGAGTGATCCGCCGTGGACGTAGGGGAAGTGGTAGGTCTCCTGGAATGCCTCGAGGGCGCATTTCCAGTTCGACTCCAGCGGGAGTTCCATCGTCGCGGTGACCTCGTGGTGGTCGAAGTCCCAGGCCGCGAGCTCCTGGTCCAGCGGTCCGAGGTGCCGCGCGACGTCGATCACACCGGCCGGGTCGCGCACGGCCCAGACAAATCCGTGGCGGACCTCGCTCGGGAGCTCGACGAGCCCGTGCGCGGCGGGGTCGAGGTCGTCGAATCCCTGTCGCCGGTCGGGTATCCCCACGAGTGCGCCGTCAGTGTCATATGCCCAGTTGTGGTATGGGCAGGTGAAGCGGCGGGTGCAGCCCGAGCCCTCCGCGACCATCGCGCCGCGGTGCCGGCAGGCGTTGACCAGCACCCGGACCTTCCCGCCGCCGCCGCGAACGACGATCACCGGCGTGCCCAGCAGATCCAAGGTCAGGAAGCTCCCCGCCTCGGGAACCGCGGAGCTGTGGGTGACGATCAGCGGCGCGGAGAACGTCGTCCGTCGCTCCACGACGGCGACTGCCGGGTCGGTGTAGTTCGCGTTGGGGATCCGCATCGTCGACGGCGCCAGGTCGCCTACTCCAGCGAGGACCGCGGTGTGCGCCCTCGGGGTGAGTTCGCGGATCGGGAGTGGAGGAGGTCCGTTGCCCATTCTGAAGCCCTTCAGGCGGTGTTTTAGTGGAACGGCTGCAGGCTGTTGGCGACGATCCACATGGAGAAGTACTGGCTCTGCGCGCCGTAGGCCATGCCGAGGGCGACCTTGGCGCCGTCGACCTGGTGCTCGCCCGCGCCGCCCCGTACCTGGTTCGCCGCCTCGGCGAAACGCAGCAGGCCGGAGGCGCCGATGGGGTTGGTCGACAGCACGCCGCCGGAGGGGTTGATGGGAAGGCGCCCGCCGATCTCGGTGTCGCCCTTGTCGACCAGCTGCCAGCCCTCGCCCTCGTCCGCGAGCGCGTGGGCCTCCAGCCAGATCGGTTCGTGCCAGGAGAACGGCACGTAGAGCTCGGCCACGTCGATCTGCTCACGGGGGTTCGTGATGCCGGCTTCCTGATAGACGTCGTCCGCGCACTGCAGGCAGGCACGGGGTCGGACGGGATCCCGGCCGGGGAACCCGCCCGCCTCGCTGCGGGAGGACATGCCGAGGATCCACGCCGGCGGACGGTTGTCGGCCGCCGCGGCCCGGGCGCCCTCCTCGTCGGTGATGACGACCGCGCAGGCTCCGTCGGAGGACGGGCAGGACTCCAGGTACCGGATCGGATCCCACATCATGGGCGAGTCCCGTACCTTCTCGATCGAGATGTCCTCGATCCTGAGGTGGGCGTAGGGGTTCTTCAGCGCGTTGAGGCGATCCTTGACCGCGACCGTCCACCCGATGTGCTCCGGTGCGCCGCTGCGGTGGATGTAGGCGCGGACGAAGGGGGCGAAGGAGCCACCGGCGCCGAGGGAGGCGCCCCGCCCGGAGCCGAGGGCGAACTGGGCGTTGCCCTCGGACTGCTTCTCGAAGGCGACCGCGAGCACGGTGCGGTGTTTGCCGGCCCGCACGTGCGAGGCCGCGACCAGCCCGGTGGTCCCCCCCACCGAGCCGGCGGTGTGGACCCGGAACATGGGCTTGCCCACGGCGCCGAGCGCGTCCGAGAGGTAGAGCTCGGGCTTCATCACGCCTTCGAACAGGTCCGGCGCCTTGCCGAGGACGACGGCGTCGATGTCGGCCATCGTCATCCGGGCGTCGTCGAGGGCCCGGAAGACCGCCTCCCGCACGAGGCCGCCGAACGACACGTCGCGCCGTCGCGACTTGTGATGGGTCTGGCCGACGCCGACCACCGCGCAGGGAATCATGACCGGCCCTCCAGCACACAGATGAGGTTTTGCTGCAGGCACGGCCCGCTCGTCGCGTGGCCCAGCGCCCGGGTACCCCCGGCGAAGACGTGATCGGCCGCGTAGCCGATCCGCGCCAGCCCGGTGGCCATGATCGGATTGGCCCGCAGGGCACCCCCCGACGGGTTGACGCTCACGTCGTCGCCGAGGTCCAGCACGTGCCGCAGCAGCAGCTCCTCGTGCGTGAACGAGGCCTGCAGCTCGGCGACCTCGACCCCACGGTCGTCGAGTCCCGCCTCCCGGGCCGCGATCCGGGTGGACGGCGAGTCGTCGAGGCGGCGCAACGCCGGGTTGTGGCACTCCGTCCGGTGGTCGAAACCGGTGATGTAGGCGGGGCGTTCGACGAGCTGGCGGGCCCGGTCGCCGGTCGCCAGGACCATGGCGACGGCGCCGTCGGTGATGGGCGGCAGGTCGTGGCGGCGCAACGGCTCGCGGACGTACTCACCGGCGAGCAGCTCGTCGACGGTGCCCTTCCCCCGGCTGCGGATCGAGACCTCGGCCATGGCTCGTTCGTCGGCGAGGCCGGCGGCGATCACCGCTCGGGCCTGCAACGCGGCGAACGTGACCAGGTCGGCTCCCAGCGGGGCGAGCACATAGGGGTCCATCTCCATCGGGTAGATCAGCGAAGGGTCGCCGGTGGAGGAGCGACCCGACCCGGTCACGACCGCGATCTCGATGTCGCCCTCGTGCAGCCGAAGCCACGCCTCGTAGAGCGCCCAGGCGCCGTCCATCTCGACGTGCGAGTCGCGCTTGGGGGGCCAGGCGCCGATCGCGTCGAGGTTGGCGACGAACGAGAACGCCTGCCCGGTGATGTAGTCGCACGACCCGAGACAGGTGAAGTCGACGTCGGCCCGGGTGAGGCCCAGCGGGGTGAGCGCGTCGGTGATGGCGCTCATCAGCATCTGGGTCTCGTTCTGGTCGGTGCGCCGCTCGATCGCGGCCTGCGCCCACCCGATGACAGCGATGTCCGTGCTCGTCCTGGGCTGGCTGGTACTGGTACTGGTAGCGGTCATCAGTAGATCCGATTCACGAGGTCGGGGTCGTGCGCGTCCGGCTCTCCGCTGGGCGTCCAACCGAGCAGGCTGCCCATCGGGCGGCCGATGCCGCTGAAGGTGTCGACCGGTGCGTCCGCGGGCGCCCAGACGGCGGTGACCCGGACGCCCACGTGGATGTCGTGCACCGGAAGGTCGATGACGGGCTGGTAGGTAAGAACCACCTCGGTGTCATCGAGCAGGACGAACACCCGCGCGAACGGCTCGGTCTCGGTCTGCCCCGGATAGCGCACAGGCTCGACCACGATGAAGTTCGTCAGGGTACCCGTGGTCGGGAGGTCGACCTCCGCGTCCGGGCCGAGCTCCAGGGCGTCGACCGGGCAGTAGGGCCGGTCGCCGCCCACGTACACCCGCTCGCAGGTCGGGCAGCGCAGCCCGACGAGGCGCCGCTCCCGGGTCGCCGCGACGGCACGATCGGCCATCTCCGGGACCGGCGTGCTGTAGGTGACCGCGGCCGTGTAGTCCATCAGCTCGACCGGCTGACCCGGCGCACCGGCGTCGGGGCCGTCGACCTGGGCGTCCTCGCCGGGGACGAAGCACGCGATGTCGGTGATGTGGCCGACCCGGCGGCCGCGCCAGCGAGGCGCCACCCGCATGCCCGCGCGGACCGCGGCGGGCGACCCGGTGTCCACCGCGTGCAGCAGCGGGACGGACGCGCCGTCCAGGCGGATGAAGGCGAACGCGAAGGGACGGTCGAGCGGATGCGCCTCGGTCGGTTCCGGTACCCAGGTCCATGCCTCGACGGTGCCGGCCGGACCGACCTCCACCAGCTCGGCGGCCAGTTCGGCGCCGGACACGGGATCCCATTCCATCGGCGGTACCAGCACGCCCGAGCCGCTGCGCACGCCGAGAATGCGCTTGTCCGCGAGCGCCGTCATGAACGCGCCCGTCACCGGCCCCAGCGACCGCTTGTACGGGAAGGTGATGGTGCTTTCGACAAACCTGGTCATGGAACCTCTCAACAATATGGCGGCGCGAACGACGTAATCTCTGGTCGTCTCGGCCCGTTCAGTCCTGGAAGGTGACGACGCCCCGGAGAATGGTGCCGGCGGCCTGATCGGCATATCCCTCGTTGACCTGGTCGAGCGTGTACGTCCGCGTGACCATCTCGTCCAGCTTGAGTCGGCCCCGCCGGTACAGGTCGAGGAGGAAGGGAATGCGCTCGCGCGGACTGGCACCGCCGTAGATCGAGCCGACGAGCGTCTTGCTCATCATCGCGAACGTGAACGCGTTGAGCTTAACGTCGATCTCGGTCAACGGCGCGATGCCGGTGAGGCAGCACACGCCGCCCTTGCGGGTCAGCTTCAGCCCGGGCTCGATCATCCAGCCGTGCAGCACCGAGGGCGAGAGGATCACGCGGTCGGCCATCACGCCTCGGGTGATCTCGGCGACGGCCGGCAGCGCCTCGTCCATCGACGCGAAGGTGTCCGTCGCGCCGAAGATCTTCGAGGCTTCGCGGCGGCTCTCCAACGGGTCGACCGCGAGGACGCGCGACGCGCCGGCGATGCTCGCCCCCTGCACGGCGGACACGCCGATGCCGCCGACGCCGACGACCACCACGACGTCGCCCGGGCGGGTTCCCGCCCGGTCGACGGCGGAGCCGTAGCCCGTCGCCACCCCGCAGGAGACAAGGGCGACCGCGTGCCACGGGATGTCAGGGTCGACCTTGACGACCGACTGCTCGGAGAGCAGCTGCTTCTCGCTGAACGCACCGAGCTGGCTGAACCGCGCGAGCGGCGTGTCACCGATGCGGTGGGCGATCCGGTTGTTGGCCATCATCCCGACGTTGAAGAGCTTCGCGCCCTCGTCGCACAGGTAGGACATTCCCCGCGCGCACCACGTGCAGCGGCCGCACGCGGGTACGAACGAGAACGCCACGTGGTCTCCCGGCGCGACACTGGTGACGCCGGCACCCACCTCGATGACCTCGCCGGCGCCCTCGTGACCGCCGACTAAGGGGAAGTGCGGTACGGGCATGTCACCAGTACGCACATGCTCGTCGGAATGACACATTCCGCAGGCCTTCATGTCGACGAGGACCTCGCCCGGCCCGGGGGCGTCGACGTCGACCTCCTCCACCTTCCAGTCCTGGCCTGGTTCCCACATCACGGCGGCGCGTGTCTTCATGGAAGCTCGTTACTCCTCTGCGAAACGGAAGGCGGGGCCGCATGGCGGTCCGGCTGTTCGAGGTCACCGGGCGGGGGGAATGATGGTCTGGGTCTCGAGGTACGCGTCCAGACCTTCGCGGCCGAGTTCGCGGCCGAGCCCGGACTGCTTGAAGCCGCCGAAGGGGTTCAGCAGGTCGATCACCGCGCCGGAGTTGACCGCGACCGAGCCGGTACGGATGCGCTTCGCCACCGCGGTTCCGCGCTCGGCGTCGCCGGTCCAGACCGAGCCGGAAAGCCCGTAAGGCGAGTCGTTGGCGATGCGAACGGCCTCGTCCTCACTGTCATAGGGCAGCACCGACAGCACCGGGCCGAAGACCTCCTCCTGCGCGATGCGCATCCGGTTGTCGACGTCGGCGAACAGGGTCGGCTCGACGTACCAGCCGCGCGGGAGGTCGGTGGGACGGCCGCCGCCGCAGACCAGTCGGGCGCCCTCGCTGACACCGGAGCCGATGAGTCCCTCCACCCGGGTGCGCTGGCGCTCGGCCACGAGCGGCCCGACGACCGTCTCCGGGTCCGCGGGGTCGCCGACCTTGATGGCCTCGATCGCGCCGGCGAGTGCCTGCACCACCTCGTCGTGACGGCGCCGCGGCACGAGCAGGCGGGTCTGCGCGACGCACGCCTGCCCGCTGTTCATGAACACCGCCGGCAGAAGCTGCGGGACGACCGTGGCGAGGTCGGCGTCCGCCAGCATGATCGAGGCCGACTTGCCGCCGAGCTCCAGCGTGCATCGTTTGAGGTGCTCGCCGCAGATGGCGCCGATCCGGCGGCCGACGGCGGTACTGCCGGTGAACGACACCTTGTCGACCCCGGGATGGCGGACCAGCGCCTCGCTCGCCGCGGCGCCGGCCGTGACCACACTCACGACACCGGGCGGCAGCCCGACCGCGTCGAGTACCTCCGCCAGCAGGTAGCCGGTGAGCGGCGACTCGGGCGCCGATTTCACAATCATGGTCGAGCCGGCGGCCAGACAGGCGCCGAGCTTCATCGAGATGATGAACAGCGGCACGTTCCACGGCGCGATGGCGGCGCTCACCCCGACCGGATGCTTCACGACCCGGGACATCCCCAGCAGGCCCGGCCGCTCCTCCTCGAAGGGGTACGTGTCGAGCAGGCCCGCGAACCCGTCCAGGACGAACGTGGACGCATAGGCGTTGCCCATGAGGGCGAACCCGTTGGGGGAGCCCATCTCCAGGGTCGCGGTGTCGGCGAACTCCTGCGCCCGGGCCTTGATGGCCGCGCTGATGGAGCGGATCACCTCGGCGCGGTCCTTCGGCGAGGTGTGGGGCCACGGGCCCTCGTCGAAGGCCCGGCGGGAGGCGGCGACAGCGCGATCGACGTCGTCCTCGTCGGCCTCCGGCACCGTCGCCACCAGCTCCTCGGTGTGCGGGGAGAGGACATCGATCGTGCGAGAGCCGTGGGCGGACACCCACTCGCCGCCGATGTACAGGGTGTCCTTCGTGATGGTCATGCTTCCTCCTTCACCCGGCGGGTCCACGCCCGCGGGCCGCGGGTCGGCCTCAGTGGACGAGCCGTTCGGCACCGGCCCAGTAACGAGCGCGCAGTGCCTTCTTGTCTGGCTTGCCCAGGGGGCTGACCGGGATCGCGTCGACGATGTCGATGGACTTCGGCGCGTGGTGCGAGCCCTTGTGCTGGCGCACGAGGGCGATGAGCTCCGCGGTGTCCACGGTGTGGCCTGAGCGGACGACCACGACCGCCTTCACCGCCTCGCCCCATTTCTCGTCGGGGACGCCGACGACGGCGACCGCCGCGATCGAGGGATGCCGGGAGATCACGTCTTCGATCTCGCGGGGAAACAGGTTGAAACCCCCCGAAACAATCATGTCCTTCTTGCGGTCGACAATCGTCAGGAATCCCTGCTCGTCCGCACGGCACACATCACCGGTGTGCAGCCATCCGCCGTCAAGGGCCTGCGCCGTCTCGGCCGGCTTGTTCCAGTACCCCCGCATCACCAGCGGGCCGCGTACGCACAGTTCACCGGGCTCGCCCTCGGCGACCTCATTGCCGGCGTCGTCGAGCAGCGCGACATGGGTCCAGGGTACGGGCCGACCGCAGGATGTCAGCCGCGCCAGGTCGTCGACGAGGTGTTCCTCCTTGCGCAGGACGCTGACGGTCATCGGAGCCTCGGTCTGCCCGAAGAACTGGACGAAGATCGACCCCAGCTTCTCGATCGCCTCCCGCAGGCGGGTCGGCGATATCGCCGACCCCCCGTAGTAGATCGACTGCAGGCTGGACAGGTCGGTCTGGGCGAACCGAGGATGATCAAGAAGTGCGTAGATCATCGAAGGGACGAGCATCACGGTCGTGATGCGATGGCGTTCGATCGCCTCGAGCACGGCGCCGGCCTCGAACGTCGGCAACACGAACATCACCGCGCCCTGCAGCTGCAACGGCACGAAGATCGACGATCCGGCGTGGCTGAGCGGCGTGCACACGAGATGGCGGACCTCCTCGGGCCACTGCCACTCCGACACCATGATCTGCGCCATCGCGGCGCTGCTGCGGTAGGTGGCCATCACGCCCTTGGGCTTGCCGGTGGTGCCGCCGGTGTAGGCGAGGGCCGAGATGTCCTCGCCGTCCACCTGGGGAGCCACGAGGCGCTGTGGCGTGAACGCCGCCGCGAGGCCGATCAGGTCCTCGCCGACAGGCGCCTCGCCGTACGAGAGCAACCGCAGACCGGGAAGGCGCCTGCCCAGCTCCTGAACGTGATCGGCGAAGCTCGGATCGAACAGCAGCGCCTCGATACCAGCGTCCTCGAGAACGTAGGCGTGGTCCTCGAGCGAACCGAGCGGATGTAACGCGGTGTTCCGGCACCCGGACACCATCACCGCTCCCATGGAGAACAGCACCTCGACGCGGTTCTTCGACAGGGTCGCCACACCGGCACCCCGTTCCAGGCCGCGGGCCTGGAACGCCTGCACATAGCAACTGATCTTCTCGCGCACCTGCGCCGACGAAAGTGTGGCGTCGCCGATGTGCACCGCGGGTCGGTGACCGTTCCTCTCCAGCGCCCTGATCAGCAGATCAGGCAGAAACATCGGACGGTACAGGTCCTTCATCGCTCGACATCCTCTCCGCGGTGACGCCACCAACGACTGTTTCGTCGACAACTTTCGCCTGACGAAAGGCTGTTATCTACGCCGGAAATTCGGAGTTCGCTTCTCGGCGAACGCCTTCGGGCCCTCCTTGGCGTCCTCGGACGCGAACACCGCCCGGCTTCGCTCCAGCTCGCGCGCGAATCCCTCGTCCTCGGTCAGGCCCGACGACTCCCGGATCGTCGCCAGGATCGCCTCGACGGCGAGCGGGCCGTTCGCGCAGATCTGATCGGCGATCTCACGCGCCACGGCGAGCGCGGCACCGTCGTCGACAACCCGCCCGATCAGCCCGATACGCTCGGCTTCCTCCGCCGAGATGTGCCGACCGGTCAGCAGGATCTCGGCCGCCTTGGTGTAGGAGATCTGCCGAGGAAGGCGCACCGGTGAACCCATGTTCGGGTACAGCGACCAGCGCGCCTCGGACAGACCGAAACGGGCGCCGCGGCCGGCGACCCGGATGTCCGTGCCGAGAAGGATCTCCGTTCCACCGGCGACGCAGACCCCCTCGACGGCCGAGATGATCGGCTTCGACGGCCGGCCGATCTTCAGGAAGCCCCGCTCGACGTACCGCGGGTCGACGATCCGCCGTCGGGCGAGGTCGTCGGCACCGTCGTCATCCGGGTCACCCGCCATGGCCCGCAGGTCGGCGCCCGCCGAGAAGTTCCCCTCGGCCCCCGTGATCACGATGCAGCGGATGTCGTCGTCCGCGGCGGCCTCGGCGCACGCGTCGACAATGCGGGCGAGCATCGTGCTGGTGATGGCGTTCAGCCGCTTGGGACGGTTCAGGGTGAGTTGCAGGACCGCACCGTCCCGCTCGACCAGCAGGTGGGGCATGCCTGTCGTCACTGGTGGACCGCCTGCACGCCGACCGGTCGGGTCGGGGTGAAGCGCACGGGCACGCTCTCGTAGCCGCTGACGAAGTTCGCCGCCCGGTGTTTCGGCTCCTCGTCGTTGACCAGAGCGAGGTCGGGCAGCCGGTCGAGGAGCCGATCGAGCACCACGCGCAGCTCGAGGCGGGCGAGGTTCGCCCCCATGCAGTAGTGCGCGCCGAACCCGAAGGCCACGTGTTCGTTCGGGCTGCGGCGCATATCGAACCTGTTCGGCTCCTCGAAGACCGCGTCGTCGCGGTTGGCCGACGGGTAGAGCAGGAGCAGCGTGTCGCCGGCGGCGATCGACTGACCGGCGAGGTCCACATCGGCGGTCGCCGTGCGGGCCATGTTCTTGATCGGGCTCACCCAGCGCAGCATCTCCTCGATCGCCGAGGGGATCAGAGCCCGGTCGTCCCGGAGCGCCGCCCAGTTACCGGGCGCGCGTAGCAGCTCGTAGACACCGCCGGAGATGACGTGGCGGGTCGTCTCGTCACCGCCGTTGAGGATCAGCAGGGACTCGCTGATGATCTCATTGTCCTTGAGGCGGTCGCCGTCGACCTCGGCGTGTACCAGAATGCTCATCAGGTCCTCGGTCGGAGTTTCCCGCCGGGAGTCGATGACCCGCTGGGCGTAGGCGTAGTACTCCATTCCGGCCTGCGCGGCGACCTGCATCGCTTCCTCGTCGCGCTGCCCGAGCGCGCCCATCATGGCCTCGCTCCACCGCAGCAACTTCTCGCGGTCGGCCGGGTCGACCCCCAGCTCGTCGGCGATGACGATCAGGGGAAGCCACGCGGCGATGTCCCACACGAGGTCGCACTCGCCGCGCTCGCACACACTGTCGATGATCGTGTCGACCGTCTGGCGGATCGATGCCTCCTTCCGCCCGACCCGCCGCAGGGTGAAGCCCTTGTTCACCAGCTTCCGGCGCTTCTGGTGCTCCGGGTCGTCCATGTCGATCATCATCGGCATGGCGTCCTGGTCCGGTCGGATCCCGCCAGCGTTGCTGAACAGCTCTCGGCGGCTGGCGACGTGCTTGAGGAGTTCGTAGGTGGCGACCCCCCAGACTCCGGTGCGCGGGTCCCGCCACACGGGTGCGTTCGCCCGAAGCCAGGCCAGCTCCTCGTGCGGATTGCGCCCCCAGAACAACCCATCCACAAGATCGATTCGGCTTTCGATGTCCTTCACTCGCCCTCCGGGCTGGTGTCTTTGCCTTCGGCCTGCGGGAACCGCGGCTCGGCGGCCGTTGGCGTCGTCTCGATGGCGGCCCACGGCGTCGCCGTCCTCTCGCGTACCTGGCCGCGGCGCCCCCCCCGCCGCGCGAGCGACCGCTGCTCGGGACGCAAGCTGGATGCTCTGTGGGCGGCGCTCTGGTCGCGTGGAGCCACCATGCTTGCTCTCTTCTGATTGCACATGATCTGAAATATGTAACTTGAGATAGGGTTATGCCATGGGACCGCGAAAGTCAACCGGCGTTGGGGCGTAGAGGCTGGGGCGGCTCGCCGCCCAGGGACGACGGCGAGGCGCGTCAGCGGATCCTTGACGCGGCCGTCCAGTGCATCGAGCGGCAGGGGCCGGCGCGGACCACCCTGTCCGGCGTCGCGCTCGAACTCGGCATCACCCGGCGGACCATATACCGCTACTTCACCAGCACCGAGGACCTCTTCGGTGGGGTGGCCGAACTGGCGTTGGATGACTGGATCGCGCGGACGCGGGCTGTCGCTGGAGGGGCGGAGAACCCGACCGACCTGGTGGTCGAGGCGGTTGCCTTCATCATCGAGCAGCTACCGAAGGAGTTGTTCCTGACGCTGCTGCTCGCCAGCGGACGGGCGGAGCTCTTCAGCCGCCAGATGTTGACGTCGACCAGCATCGCGCGATGCCGGATGATCCTTGTGGACACCCGCGTCGACTGGGCCGCTCTCGGCTACGAAGACCGAGAGTTCGACGAACTCGTCGAGCTCCTGCTACGGATCATCCAGTCCATGGTGATCGCCCCGCCGGAGCAGCCCCGCTCCGGCGACGAACTCCGCGGAATCCTCCGACGGTGGATCGGGCCGGCGCTGTCCACCGTCGGAGGATGCGGCTCACGGCGATCCGAGTCGAGCTGAGGCCTGCGGCGGCTGAGCCGCGAGCGCGGGGACGCTCGCTCTCCTTGCCAGGGGTTTTTCGCGGGGGGCGACGCTGCGGCCCGCCTCAACCTTCTTGTTGGTCATTGTTCTTCTTGTTGGTCGTTGTTCGAGCGGATCTTGGTCTTCATCTGGTCGAGGTTCACCAGGACCGGGAGGCCGCTGACCGACAGCGCGTTGCCGTGCCCGGTCTGGTGGACGTCGAAGACCGACTGGATTGCCGCGTAGAACCCCTGCACGTCCAGCGTCTGGTTGACCGCCCGTTTGGCCTGCCGAAGCCCGAACGACGGCATCGTCGCGATGTGTGCGGCCAGTGCCCGCGTCTCGGTGTCCAGCGCGGCCCGCGGCACCACCCGGTTGACCATGCCGACCTGCTCGGCCTCCTGTGCGGTCAGGGCCCGGCCGGTGAAGAGGATTTCCTTCGCCTTGCGGGGGCCGAGCTCCCAGGTGTGCCCGTGGTACTCGACACCACCGATTCCCATCGCCACCACGGGATCCGAGAACAGCGCGTCCTCTGCCGCGATGATGAGGTCGCACGGCCAGCACAGCAGCAGCGCACCGGCTATGCACCGGCCCTGCACGGCCGCGATCGACGGCTTCGGCACGTTCCGCCAGCGAAGCGAGTACTCCAGATAGCGGCGCGCCTCGACCTGGTAGATCGCTTCAAGCGTCAGCTTCGCCGGCTTGCCTGGCCCTTTCAGGTCATGACCGGCGGAGAAATGCTTTCCCTCGGCCCGCAGGATGATGACCGCGACCTCGTCGTCCGTCGCCGCCCGAGTCCAGGCCGCGTCGAGCTCGTCGAGCAGCTCCATGTTCTGGGCGTTGGCGGCCTCGGGCCGATTGAGCGTGATAGTCGCGATCCGGTCGGCGACTTCGTAGAGAATGTACATGTCAGCTCCTCGGCCAGCCGCCGTCGTGTGCCGCGAGGATCAAGACGTTCTCGGTCCTCGCGGCGGCTCATGCGTTCGAAGCGGCTTGCCGGCGTGGCGCCCGCCTCCGAGCGTGGTGCTTCGGTCAGCCGAGCATCACTCCGCCGGCGTCGACGACGACCGACTGGCCGGTGATGGTGCGGCTCTCGTCGCTGACGAGGAACAGCGCGGCGTTGGCGACGTCGGTCGTCGTGGAGATGTCGCGCAGCGCGACTCCGGACAGCACCTTCGCCCGCTGCTCGTCGTACTCGACGCCCTGCTCACCGGCCGTCCGCCGGACCCAGTTCTGCCACAGCTCGGTGTCGATGCTGCCGGGCACCAGGCAGTTGCAGCGAATCCCGTACGAGCCCACCTCGTTGGCGACGCCCTTGGTGAAGGCGCGTAGTGCCGACTTCGCGGTCACATAGTGGGTCTTGCGGGGCATGCCGGCGAAGCTCGCCGTCGAGGAGAAGTTGAGGATGACGCCCGAGCGGCGTTCCATCATCGACTGCCTGAGAACCTCACGGGTACAGAGCATCGCCGCCGTGACGTCGATACCGATCGTGTGGTTCCAGTTCTCGAGGGTCTGTTCCCAGATCCAGGTGTCCTTGCCGGGGGCGGCGGCGTTGTTGCACATGATGTCGACCTGGCCGAACTCGGCCACGGCACGGGCGACCATCGCGACCACGTCGTCCTCGTTGGTCACGTCCGCACGCATCGCGATCGCGTCCGGCCCACACGCGGCCGCGGCCTCCTTGACCAGCTCCTCCCGCCGGGCCGTGAGGAGCACCTTCGCGCCCTCGTCGACGAAGAGCTTCGCCATCACGGGCCCGAGGCCGGTGCTGGCACCCGTGATGATCGCGACTTTCCCAGCAAGGCGTCCGGTGCTCATCGAGCCACCGCCCCGAAGAACTGCGGCACGACGCCGGCAAGCAACTCCCGACCGGCACCGGTGCCATCAAGCAGGCGGTTCGTCCGACGCCGCACTCCCCAGCCGTCGTCGCCGCGCGTCAGGTCCCAGTGCGCCACGCTCACCCGCCACAGGTAGAAACGACCGTTCGTGTCATCCCGGCGCATGATCAGCGAATAGGTGACCGCAGTGGCCGTGTCACCATCGATATCGATCAGGGGCGGGCTGGCCACATGGGCGACTCCGGCGTGGATCAGACCCTGGTGCCCCTCGGTCCGCAGCATGGCCTCCACGGCGGCGCGGCCGTCGTACGGTGCGCCGTTCGCGTCCCAGTCGTAGACGCCATCCTCCTGCCACGCGGACGCGGCCAGATCGACCAACCCTGCGTCGGCCGCGGGACCATACGCCAGGATCAACCGCCTGATCGCCCGCTCATCCTCAACGGCGCGTAGCCGACCCTCGAGTGCGGCTAGATCTTCCGCGACCCCCATGAGCACCTCCCCATTCCACGGCGGCGCAGCCACCGCGCAGATCGACCCACCCCGCGACGGGACTGCGCATCGCCCCGCGCGGGAGCGGTCCATCAGCAGCCGTCAGAGCCGGAGTATATGAATATTGACGTCAATGTTTAAGTTCATGTGAGTCGGGCGCCAACTCGTCCCGCGATCCGCGGAGCGGAGCGTACCGCAGGATCGGACACCGTCCCACCGATGTCCGATCCACCGCCACAGGGGACCGAAACGGCCGCCCCCACGCCCGCAGCCCGACGTGGCGCGCCTACCCCCAGGGGGTACCAGGGTAGCCCGTCATCGCCGCTCGACGCCGGTGACGGGACCCGGCGCCACGTGGCGCTCGACGAACGAGGATCGCGCGGAGTCACTCTCCGTACACCACGCCGCTGGACGTGACCTGCGACCAGCACGGCGCGGCTGCCAGCGCCGGCCGTGGGCTTCTCGCTGGTCAGCCGCTCCAGGCAGCCCACTGGATCATGGATCGTAGAGGCCCGGCGAACAACGGCCGTACGTCTCCCGAGGCCCATCGCCGCTCGATGGTGGGAGTCAGTCGTTTCGTGGTCGCCAAGGGGTCGTCGTCGAGGTAGACGACGGTGATGTACTGCGGTCCGCCCTGGCAGGCGGGGTCCAGCCGCCAGAAGTCGGTGGAGCCGTACTGCCAGGCGCCGGCGACGCCGGGCGTCTGGAGCAGCGCCGGGTAGTGCTGGGCGTGCAGCCACTGAAGCCAGCCGGAGACGTCGTCCGTCACCGGCTCCTCGATGATCATGAGGATGCCGCGGTGCGGTCGGAAGGGCACGACCTCCGGGGAGATCAGTGCGCGTGGCGCGGCGTACCAGCGTTGCAGCGCCAGCAGCCGCAGCTGCAGCGAGGGGCGACGTTCGGGGAAACGTCCGGCCTCGGCGAGGCGCAGGCCGAGTTCCAGGAAGTCGTCGTGGGTCTGTTGGACGGGGTCGCCGACGAGGTAGTTCACGATGTTGCCGACGTCGGCCAGGGGGCCACTGCCGGCGATGCGGGCCTGTCGGTACTCGTCCTCGGCGATCCACCGTGTCGCGTGGACGAGCCCTGGTAGCTGATACTGCTCGGGCATGTGGTCGAGCAGGTGCCAGCGCAGGTAGCTGCCGTCGTCTCCGGGCGGCGCTGGCTCCGTCGCGCTGAAGAACGCTGCCTTCACTCGGATCATCAGGCCGCCTCCATTCCTCGGTGTCGCACGCTGGCGCGCGGTGCGGGTCATCCTCCCGCGGGATCGGACGTTCGCGCAAAAATGTCCGATCCCCGGGTGCGCTCTCGTCCCGAACCCGAGGGCGGCTTTGTCGTCGACTGTCCTATATCTCGATACCGATGTCGATATTGACTTTTGGCTTCCGGCTGTGGAAGGGTTGCCTTCTGCCGTGTGGGGCGTAGGTCCGGGCGGTGGCTTGTGCCGCTGCGGATGGGGAGGTACACGTGGGTGCTGTTGAAGATCTGGCCTCGCTGGCGGCGCGGCTGAGACGCGTTGAGGACGAGCTGGCGATCAGGCGGCTGATCCTGTCGTACGGTCCCGCGGCCGACGCGGGGCTCGTGGACCTGGCCGCGTCGGTGTGGCGCGAGGACGGTAGCTACGACTGGGACGCGGCCGGTGCGCCGTACGAGGGGCGCGCCGCCGTGGCGGCCATGCTGAGGGCCGACACCCACCAGGGCCTGATCCAGGCCGGCGTCGCCCACGTGGCGGGGCCGCCGCTGATCGACCTTGACGGTGACGCGGCGACCGCGATCACCTATTCACTGATCATGCGCCGGGATGCCGCGGACGGCCGGTACTACCTGTGGCGGGTGAGCGCCGCCCACTGGGAGCTGACCCGCGACGGTGATGTCTGGGCGGTACGACGCCGGACCAACAGGCTTCTCGACGACACCGGCGCCGGCCGGAACCTGTTGAACTCGGTCGTGCGCGAGATGTCCGGGGCGGCCGCCCGATGACCACGGGACGCCTGGCCGGGAAGGTCGCGATCATCACCGCAGCGAGTACGGGTCCGGGGCCGATGATGGCGACGCTGCTTGTTCAGTCGATCGTCGTCGACGCTGGCGGGGTGATGCTCGGATGAGTGCGACACCAGCCCTGCGGCTGTCGGTCCCCAGCCCTGTCCTGACGATGCTGCCCGGCGCACACGCCCGCTGGGAGGAGACCGCCGGCATCGAGGAGGTCGCCCGCATAGCGCAGGCCGCCGACCGGCTCGGCTACCACCACCTGACCTGCAGCGAGCACATCGGCGTCCCCGCCACCGAGGCGGTCCGCCGCGGCGCCCGCTACTTCGACCCCCTGGCGACCTTCGGCTACCTCGCCGCCCGCACCGAACGCATCATGCTGGCCACCAACGTGCTGGTCCTCGGCTACCACCACCCGCTGGAGATCGCCAAGCGCTACGGCACCCTCGACGTGATCAGCGGCGGACGGGTGATCCTCGGCCTTGGCGTCGGCACGCTCAAGGAGGAGTTCGACCTCCTCGGCGCGTCCTTCCCCGACCGCGGGGCCCGCGCCGACGACGCGCTGCGCGCGCTGCGGGCGGCACTGTCGCAGCCGATCCCCGCCTACCAGGGCGACTACTACACCTTCGGCGGGCTCGTGGTCGACCCGTGCGCCGTGCAGGAGCGGCTGCCCCTGTGGGTCGGCGGGCGGACCCTGCGGTCGCTGCGGCGGGCCGCCGCGCTGGCGGACGGCTGGTGCCGGGTGAGTCCCACTGCGTGGTGTAGATCGGGAGCGGCTGGTTGATCGTCCGGGGTGCGGGTGTGTCGCTCCGAGACA
>NZ_JALKFU020000159.1 GCF_023242965.2 Frankia sp. AgKG'84/4 | reverse complement strand
GCGCAGCGCGGCGGCGAGCGCCGGGACGGCCTCGACGGGTGGTTCGGCAACGGTCGGGTCGACGGTGACGGTGCCGCGGACGGTTCCCCCGCCGGCATCGGCGACGGCGGCGAGCAGCCGCGCGCGGCTGTCCCGGTCCGGCACGGTCGCGGTGATCGACAGGTCCCTGCCGATCACCGCGAGGACCAGCGCACGGGCGGGCTCGCTGGCGATCACCACGTCGTCGCCGAGACGGGCGGACGTCGTGCCGCTGACCGCGGCGGACGCCCGGGCCTGCTCGGCGGCGGCGGCGCTGGGGAACCGGCCGGTGACGACGGCCGTCCGGCCCTCGATGTGCACCTGGGCATGGACGCCGCCAGCGGCCTTCACCGCCGCCGTCGCGCGGGCGGCGAGATCGTCCTGGATGGGCCCGCGACGCAGCGCGAACGCGATCAGGGCGAGCAACAGCCAGGCCAGCAGCAACGACACGGCGAACGCCACGGGTCGGGGCCGGTTCAGACGGGCTGCCAGGGAGTGGGTCATCGTTCGGCTCCGGGCGGGATGAGACCGGGCGGGGACGCCGCTGACCCGGTGGAGGCTCAGATGGGGGGTGCGGCCGCCATGGTCGCGCCACAACCTTCGCACATCGGCATCAGCGGACCCTCACCGGGGCAAACATCTACCGAACAGGCGGCGCAGGAGGTCGTCTCCCCGGGCCCGTGGGCTCAACCGGTGCGGGCACCGTTGGGCCGCGTGGCCAGTTCGGACACGCCGGGCAAGCCGTCACCGCCGCGGCGGGGCGCGACCGTGGGCGGACGAGGGTCGGGCGCCGCGGTCGGCCCCGGGCCCGCCGCACCGACGCTGGTTGGCTCACCGACGCTGGTTGGCTCACCGACGCTGGTTGGCTCACCGACTCCGGTTGGCTCACCGACTCCGGCCGGCTCACCGACACGGGCCGGCTCGGCGGCCGGCGGGACGGTACGGCCCCGGCGCCAGTGGAACACCAGGGCAACCGCGGCGGCGGACACCCCGAGCACCGACCAGCCGGCCACGGCGTCGAGCAGGTAGTGGTTCGCCGTGGACATGACGACGAACAGGGTCGCCATCGGGTAGAGCACCCCGAGCGTCCGCGTCAGTCGGTGACGGCCGAAGCGCACCAGCAGGAACCCGCACCACAGCGACCAGGCGCAGTGCAGCGACGGCAGGGCGGCGAACTGGTTGGTGAGGCTCTCGAGCCCGTCGGGCGCGGCGCTGGCGGTGCCGGTCCACCAGCCCCAGCCCTCGAAGTGCGCCATCGTGTCGGTGTAGTGGGTGCCCGTGAGCAGGCGAGGCGGCGCGGTCGGGAACAGGAAGAACCCGAGCAGGCTCAGCAGCGTGGTGACGACGATCGTCCAGCGGATCTGTGCGTAGTTGCGGGTGTTGCGCCGGTGCGACCAGACCAGCAGGCTCGGCGTGACGATGAAGTGCAGGGTGGCGTAGTAGTAGCAGCACAGGACCGCCACCGCCGGGACACGCTGCACCCACCGGTTGAGCGAGAGCTCGACGTCGAGGTGCAGGTAGGTCTCCAGGCGCAGCAGGTCACGCCCGAGGTGCATCGCGTCGACCACCGAGGCGTCCGCCACGGACCGGGTACCGGTGTACGAGTAGTACAACACCGCCAACATCAGCACCTCGACCCACCAGACCGGCAGACCGGTGGTCTGGTTGCGCAAGCGCCTCACACTGCACCCCTCGAACGTCGTCCCTGATGCGCCGACCGTCACCGCACGGGAGATGTCACCCCGCTTTTCACGGTTCCACTCAACAGCATGAGACGACGGTCTTCGTCAGGGGTCGTGCGATGACCTGTCCGGGACGGAAATTCACCTGGATCTCGTGTTCCGTTGCCGCTGTCCCGCCTGACTCCCGCCGTCCAGTCTGCAACCGCTGTCCCGTCCGCCGCCACCGCCACGGCACGGGCGTCACCACCTGGACCGCGCGGGCAACCCAACGACGGCCCGCGACCTGGTGCGGTCGGCGGGCCGTCGGGCGTGCGGACTCGCCTGGTCAGGTGCCCCCGGCGGCGGAGACGGAACCTGGCACCGCCGCGGTCGCCGGCGCAGCGGAGGCCGGCGCGCTGGCGGTGCCCGCCGTGGGGCTGGGCGTCGTGTTGGGCTGGTCCGACACCGACAGGGCGCTGCCCGCCGTCCAGACCGACCACGGCACCGACCAGATGTTGCCGAGCTGGCTGGTGTCCGCGGGACGGCCTGTGTTGGAGATCTCGACGATGTCCCCGAGCCGGCTGATGCCGTAGAACCACTCGGCGTCCGCCGGCGAGGCGTTCACGCAGCCGTGGGAGACGTTCGTGTTCCCCTGGGAGGCCACCGACCAGGGCGCCGAGTGCACGTACTGGCCGCCGCTGGTGTAGTTCACCGCCCACTGGACCTTCTCGTAGTAGTAGTCCGGGTTGCCCTTGGGGATGCCGACCGTGGCCGAATCCATGATCACCTCGGGGGACTTCCCGAGGACGTTGTGCGGCCCGTCCATTGACGGGCTGCTCGGCTTGCCGAGGCTGACCGGCATGGTCCGCAGCAGCTGCCCGTTGCGGTACACCCGCATGATGTGGCTGGCGGAGTCGACCTTGGAGATCTGCGCGGAGCCGATGGCGAAGTCCATGGCGCGGTCCTTCGCACCGACGCGGCCCTCACCCGCGTCGTAGCCGGCGAGGTTCGCCTCGACGTGCACCTTGGTTCCCGGCGTCCAGTACTGCTGCGGACGCCAGACGACCAGACGGCTGGTGACCCAGTTCCACGCGCCGAGGATCGGCTGGTCGGTCGTCACCGCCAGCCGCTGCTGGACGGCGGCGCGCTGCGTCGAGGGCACCGGGGCGGAGAAGGTCAGGCTGATCGGCGCGCCGACACCGACCGTCTGCCCGGTGACCGGGTCCCAGGAGACTCTGAGGGACTTCTCGGGCACGCCCGTGACGAAGCTGGTGCGCACCGATCTGCTACCGATCACGCCGGGCGCCGGGCTGGTGGAGGCCGCGACGGCGTAGCTCGAGCCGGAGAACAGGCCACCGGTCGACGTCCACGTGCGCCGGTCGGGCGAGTAGGTGCCCGCGAGCACGCCGGCGTCGGTCTTCTCGATGGCGCTGGCCGCCCGGCTGACCTGCACGTCGGACAATGGGGCGTTGGCGCGCACGACGACGTGGTCGGTGAGGGTCACTGCGGTGGCGCCATCGGCCGGGGTGACGGTCACGGCGGCGGCCGGGGTCGGCGGTGCGGTGGGCGTGGCGGTTCCCGACGTGCCGCCGGTCGAGCAGGCGGCCAGGGTCAGCGCCGCGGCGAAGGCGATCACCCCGCCGGTCCGACGCCGCGCCCGGCGACCAGCGCCGACGGTCGTCACGGATCCGGTTGGCCTCGCGGGCTCACCCAGGACGGCGGGCAGCACAGGTCCTGCCGACCCATCGGGTATTCCAGGCGCACCGCGCCGGCCCCGGCCCAGGACAGGCGGCCAACTCCACCACCTCCCGGAAACACGTGAGGGAATCATTACCGAGCGAGACATGTAATGCCCTCTTCCGAAGTACGCGACCGGCATCCTCGCCGGACGGAAACCTAGGTCCGAACGGTACCCAGCGGCCGGCACCTCGGCCCGTCGATCACGGGAACAAGTGGTGTCAACAGGAAGACCATCACTCTTCGCCGAGCAGATAAATACGGAGAGTAGCGACCGCCGAGTATTCCTCATAGACCCCTCCCCTTTCACCCGTTTCGACGCGCGGGTACCGGACAAGGTTGTCCCCCGGGGATGACAATTGGCCGAGCCGTTGAAAGCGACGACCAAGGCCCACCGTGGCACCATCCTGGACGCAACCGGCCACGCGTTACAGACTCTTTCGGCAACCCCGGAACGACTCCAGGAAGTGCTGATCAACACTGTCCGGATCATTGCGTCACCCGCGCCCGGCGACGCCGGTTCGCGGCGACCCGTTGCGGTCCTGATGACCTACGTGACACGACCGGGTGGAACCGGTGCCGTCACCCCCGCGACGAGCACCGGACGCCCCCCGGAGGATCATCACGAGCCCAGCCCGCGCGCGGGGGCGGATCCCTGCGAGACCGGGCCCGGGCCCAACCGAAACCTCCGCGAAACCCGGCGGCGGGCCGGGTCGTCACGCCGCTGCCGCAGGATGAGCGCTGCCACAGGATGAGCGCTGCCGCAGGATGAGCGCTGCCGCCGATCCGCTCCCGGGTGCCGCCGGCCGCCCGGCGCCCGGCGGCGGCCGGTACGACCGCGAGGACCCCGGCGGGGGCACCCGAGAGGGTGAGACGCACCGAACAGGTGCGGGCGGGGCGGGCGCGGGGACCGACCGTGCGCCCGGGCATCGCCCGCGCGCGACCAGGACCAGGGAGGCCAGATGGCGATCGTGCTCGGACCGAACCAGTTCGGGAAGGCAGAGATCCGGCTGGTGCACGTGGACCGCTCGAGCCCGGTCCACCGCATCACCGACCTCAACGTGTCGACCGCGCTTCGTGGCGACTTCGCCGCCGCGCACCTGACCGGTGACAACGCCCAGGTCCTCACCACCGACGCGCAGAAGAACACCGTCTACGCCTTCGCCCGGGAGTACGGCATCGGCCAGATCGAGGACTTCGCGCTGCGCCTCGGCCGACACTTTGTCGGCTCCTTTCCGTGGATTGACGGCGCCCGCGTCGAGATCGAGCAGTACAACTGGGACCGGATCGTCGTCGACGGGGCGCCCCACGATCACGCATTCAGCCGGGCCGGCGGCGAAAAGCGGACGACAGTCGTCACGCTGGACGGCGACGCCGCCTTCGTCGTTTCCGGGCTCGCCGACCTCGTCGTACTCAAGTCAACCGGCTCGGAGTTCTGGGGTTTTCCCCGCGACCGGTACACCACCCTCGCCGAGACAACCGACCGTATCCTTGCCACCGAGGTCACGGCGCGCTGGCGGTACGCGGCGGCCGATCTCGATTTCGGCGCACTTTTCGGTGAGGTCCGTGAACACCTCGTGAGCACTTTCGCCCAGGTGCACAGCCTCGCCCTGCAACAGACCCTCTACCAGATGGGCGAGACGGCGCTGACCGCCTGCCCGCAGGTCGCCGAAATCCGGATGTCGATGCCGAACAAGCACCATTTCCTGGTCGACCTCAGCCCGTTCGGCCTGGACAACCCGGACGTCGTCTACCAGGTGCCGGACCGACCGTACGGCCGGATCGAGGCCGCGGTCCTGCGCGACGATTCCCCCGACCCGGGCCTGAGCTGGCTGAGCGTCCCCGGCTTCTGCTGACGGGCGCGTGGGTTCCGCCTGCCCGCGGATGGTCCGCACCCCGTCCGGGACCCACCACCATGATGATCGTCATGGTCCGTCCGGACGGACAGAGCGGACACCACACCTGCCTAGCCCGGTTGGAGAGCCAGCCGATCTCCGGGGGCGAGGCCCAGCGTGCGGGCCGCGTCTCCGTCACGCACGGCGAGCGCGGCCATCCCGGCCGCGTCGACGTACAGCAGCGGCTCGCCGGGTGCGACCGAGGCGAAGGTGACCCCCACGGCGATCTCGACGGCCTCCTGGCGCGCGGGCCACAGCCACGCCCGCATCGGTGGGCTCAGGCGGGCCTCGGCGAGCTGCGCCGCGGACGCCGCGAGCTGGACGTTGCCGAAGGTGTCGACGAGCACCACCTCGGTGTCGAGCCCGCCGCCGGGGCGGCGGCGCACGGGCGGGGACGCGTCCCCGCACGTGCCGACGGTGGGCTAGAGCAGCGAGCGCAGTACGTAGAGCAGGATGCCGCCGTGGCGGTAGTACTCCGCCTCGCCGGGGGTGTCGATCCGCACGACCGCGTCGAAGGACTTCTCCCCCGCCTGAACGGTGATCGTCGGGGTCTTCTCGTCCACGTCGGCGAGACCGGTGATGGTGAAGGTCTCCTCGCCGGTCAGGCCGAGCGACTCGATCGACTGGCCCGCGGGGAACTGCAGCGGCAGCACGCCCATGCCGATCAGGTTGGAGCGGTGGATCCGCTCGTACGACTCGGCGATGACGGCCCGGACACCGAGCAGCGAGGTGCCCTTGGCGGCCCAGTCACGCGAGGAGCCCGAGCCGTACTCCTTGCCCGCGAGCACGACCAGCGGCACGCCCTCGGCGGCGTACTTCTGCGCCGCGTCGTAGATCGCCATCTGCTCGCCGTCGGGCAGGTGGCGGGTCACGCCGCCCTCCGTGCCGGGAGCGAGCCTGTTGCGCAGCCGGATGTTGGCGAACGTGCCACGGATCATGATCTCGTGGTTGCCGCGCCGCGAGCCGTAGGAGTTGAAGTCGCCGGGGGCGACGCCGTGCTCGGTGAGGTAGCGCCCGGCCGGCGAGTCCTTCTTGATCGAACCCGCCGGGGAGATGTGATCCGTGGTGACCGAGTCACCGAGGACGGCCATCACCCGGGCGCCGATGATGTCGGTGCGCGCCTCGGGCTTGGCCGCCATGCCTTCGAAGTACGGGGGGTGACGGACGTAGGTGGAGTCGGACACCCACGGGAACGTCCGGGACACCTCGCCGCCGTCGCCGATCGGCAGCGCCTGCCAGCGCTCGTCACCGGCGAGGTCGGCGTAGTCCGACTCGAACATCTCCGACTGGATCGCGTCGGCGACGACCGCGGCCACCTCGGTCTCGCTCGGCCAGATCTCGTGCAGGTAGACCGGCTGGCCGTCGAGGCCGGTGCCCAGCGGGTCGGTGTCGAGGTTGATGTCCATCGTGCCGGCCAGCGCGTAGGCGACGACCAGCGGCGGGGACGCCAGGTAGTTCATCTTGATGTCGGGGCTGATCCGGCCCTCGAAGTTCCGGTTGCCGGAGAGCACGCTGACCACTGCGAGGTCGGCGTCGTTCACCGCCGCGCTGATCTCCTCCGGCAGCGGGCCGGAGTTGCCGATGCAGGTGGTGCAGCCGAAGCCGACGAGGTTGAAGCCCAGCTTGTCCAGGTACGGGATGAGCCCGGCGCGCTCGTAGTAGTCCATGACGACCTTCGAGCCCGGCGCCAGCGTGGTCTTCACCCACGGCTTGCGGCTCAGGCCCTTCGCCACGGCGTTGCGGGCCAGCAGCGCCGCACCGATCATGACCTGCGGGTTCGAGGTGTTGGTGCAGGAGGTGATCGCGGCGATGGCCACGGCGCCGTGGTCGAGTTCCACGACAGTGCCGTCGGCGAGGGTGACCGGGGTCGGCCTGGACGGGCGGTCCGCGACCGGACCGGAGACGGCGTTGACCGACACCGGCGCGTCCGACGGCTTGTCCGCGAACGCCGCGGCCGGGTCGGAGGCGGGGAACGACTCGGCGTCGGCCTCGTCCGCGCCGCCGTTCGTCAGCGTCACGGCCTTGGCGTAGGTGGGCAGCGCCGCGCGGAACGCCTGCTTGGCGGTGGACAGCGGGACCCGGTCCTGCGGCCGCTTCGGGCCGGCCAGCGACGGCACGACGGTGGAGAGGTCCAGCTCGAGGGTGGTGGTGTACGTGGCCTCGTGGCTCGGGTCGAGCCAGAGCCCCTGCTCCTTGGCGTACGCCTCGACCAACGCCACCTGCTCGGCGGGGCGGCCGGTGAGACGCAGGTAGTTCAGCGTCTCACCGTCGATCGGGAAGATCGCGCAGGTGGAGCCGTACTCGGGGCTCATGTTGCCGATGGTCGCCCGGTTGGCCAGCGGGAGGTTCGCGACGCCCTCGCCATAGAACTCGACGAACCGGCCGACGACGCCGTGCCGGCGCAGCTGCTCGGTGATCACGAGGACCATGTCGGTGGCGGTGGTGCCGGTGGGCAGCTCGCCGGTCAGCTTGAAGCCGACGACGGTGGGGATGAGCATGCTGACGGGCTGGCCGAGCATCGCGGCCTCGGCCTCGATGCCGCCGACGCCCCAGCCGAGCACGCCCAGCCCGTTGATCATCGTGGTGTGGCTGTCGGTGCCGACGAGGGTGTCCGGGTAGGCCAGCGTGCCCTCGGCGGTGTCCTTGGTGAACACGACGCGGGCCAGGTATTCCAGGTTGACCTGGTGCACGATGCCGGTGTTCGGCGGGACGACGGTGAAGTTGTCGAACGCCGCCTGCCCCCAGCGCAGGAACTGGTAGCGCTCGCGGTTGCGGTTGAACTCCAGCGCCGCGTTGAGCTGGAACGAGTCCGCGCCGCCGAAGTGATCGGCGATGATGGAGTGGTCGATGACCAGCTCGGCCGGCGCCAGCGGATTGATCTTCGCCGGGTCGCCACCGAGGGCGGCCATCGCCTCACGCATGGCCGCGAGGTCCACGACGCACGGAACGCCGGTGAAGTCCTGCATGATCACCCGGGCGGGCGTGAACTGGATCTCCTGGCTCGGCGCGGCCGACGGGTCCCAGTTCGCCAGCGCCCGGACGTGGTCCGCGGTGATGTTGGCGCCGTCCTCGGTGCGCAGGAGGTTCTCCAGCAGCACCTTCAGGCTGTAAGGGAGTCGATCGGCCCCGGGCACCGCGTCCAGACGCCTGATCGTGTAGGTGCGGTCACCTACCGCGAGCGATCCGGTACTGCCGAAGCTGTCCATCGTTCTCCTCCTCGTCACCCGCCGTCCGTCACCTGCGGACGACGAGGCTCGCCACCATGACCACGCCCCTGCGGCTACGCCATGGCGACGCCGCCGGCGGCGGACCCGTGGCGCAAGGGCCGCCCGCGGCGTCGGCCATCTTCGGCCGGCTGCTCACCATCCTGGCATTCCCGGCCGGCAGGGATCGCCGCCGAGGGTCTGTGACACAGCCGACGCGAGCCCACCGTCGACCTGCGACCGGCCCGCGAAGCCCCTCGCGCTTTACTTAGCAACGCTAATAATATCAGACGGCGGCTCGTCGGGATCCGCCGCGAGCCGCGCTTCGAAGCGGTCCAGGAACACCTCCCGCTTGCGCTGCGGGCTCATCCCACCGGTACCCACCGAGCGGGCCAGCATCCGCTGCTCCCAGGTGGCCATGTCCGTCACCACCCGGGCCGGCGCCCCGGCGACCAGGCAGCCGGGCGCGATGTCCTTCATCACCATCGACCCCGCCGCGACCACGACGTCCGAGCCGATCGTCACCCCCGGCATGATGATCGCGTTGAGCCCGATCACCACGTCGCTGCCGATCCGGATCGGCGCCACCACGTCGATATCTGGATATTTCCGGCGAAGCCGGGTGGCGGCTCCGTCGTGGGTCACGAACCGTACGCCGCCGGCAAGGCCGACCCGATCTCCCAGCCTGATCAGGTACGGCTCGGTACCAAAGGTGGCGGACGTGATCTCGATCAGACGGCAGTCCTCGCCGAGCCGCACGCCGATGCGGCGGGCGTAGCGGACCGGATCGGATCGCAGCAGGTAGGTGCGGTGGGCGACCCGCACCAGGCGGGCCGGCAGGCTCAGGACCGGAGCCGAGCCGACCCGCCGCGCCAGCCCGGCACCGGCCCTCGTCATCGTGGCGATCAACATGTCGATCGTTCCTTTCGGATGGTGACCAACGGACCGCGCGGATCTATCTGGCGAAGCTGTACAAATCGGACGGCCTCTGGTCGACCTCCGCGTCGAGGGCCGCCCCGTACCGCTCCAGGAACACCTCCCGCTTACGCTGCGGGCTCAGCCCCCCGGTGCCCAGTGACCGCGACAGCATCCGCCGCTCGAAGGACGCCACGTCGGTCGACACCCGGGCCGGCACCCCGGCGACCAGGCACCCGGCGGGGACGTCCCGGGTCACCACCGCACCCGCCGCCACCACCGCGTCCGAGCCGATCGTCACCCCCGGCATGATGATCGCGTTCAGGCCGAGGAACACGTCGTCGCCGCGCGGGGGGGGCGGCCCGCCCTCGCTGTCGGGGTGGCGGGGGCGCCGCCCGGGGGGCGCGCCGGTATGCGTCAGGAACCCCACGCCACCGC
>NZ_JALKFU020000158.1 GCF_023242965.2 Frankia sp. AgKG'84/4 | reverse complement strand
CGCCGGCGACGCCCGCGGTGGTCGTCCTCCCCGGGAGCCCGCCCGGGACTCCCGCCGGCCCGCCGCGGGGCCGGACGACGGCCTGGAGCCGCTCGAGGACGTCTACGACGCGCAGACCTACCTACCGGGCCAGCTCGACGCCCCACGGCCGGGCGACGGTGGGCGGGGGCGCCCTCGGCCGGATCGGGGCTGGTAACGGCGGATGAACGCGAGCGAGCCGAGTCAACTCGTCCTGCTGATCGTCAAGATCGGCTTCCTGGCCCTACTCTGGGGCTTCATTCTGGTCACTGTGCGTGCCGTCCGGCTGGACATGTTCGGTCCGACGAAGCGCCAGCAGCGCCGCGAACCGATGCCCGTGGGACGCCCGACCCCGCCGCGAACACCGCCGCAACCAGCACACAAACCCCGCACACCCAGCAAACTCGTGGTTACCAAGGGGCCCTTGGCTGGCACAACGATTCCGCTAGGATCGGCACCAGTCACCATCGGACGGGCACAGGACTCGACTCTGGTCCTCGAGGATGACTTCGTGTCAGGCCGGCATGCAAGACTCGTGCCCCACGACGGGCAGTGGTTCGTCGAGGACCTGGGCTCGACCAATGGCACATTCCTCAACCGTACGAAGGTGACCAGTCCCATGCCGGTACCTCTCGGCGCGCCGGTCAGGATCGGGAAGACGGTCCTGGAGCTCCACCGGTGAGCCTCAGGCTTCACTTCGCCGTCCGCTCGGATGTCGGGCACGTACGGGAAGGAAACGAAGACTCCGCGTTCGCCGGGCAACGCCTGCTGGCGGTGGCCGACGGCATGGGCGGGCATGCCGCCGGCGAGGTCGCGAGTTCCACCGTGATCTCCCGGCTGGCCGATCTCGACGAGGGCGTCCACAGCGACGACCTGGTGACCGAGCTGAACGACGCGATCCGCGCCGCGAACCGCGAGCTGCGGGAGATGTCGCTGGAGAACAGCGCTCTGGACGGCATGGGCACGACGATCACCGCCGTCCTCTCGTCCGGGGACATGCTCGGCGTCCTGCATGTCGGCGACTCGCGCGCCTATCTGCTGCGCGACGGCGTGCTCAGCCAGGTCACCCACGACCACACCCTCGTGCAGGACCTGGTCGACCAGGGTCGGATCACGCCCGAGCAGGCCAACACCCATCCGCAACGCTCCCTGCTGATGCGCGCCCTGGACGGCCGCGAGGTCGAGCCCGACCTGTCGGTGCGCCAGGCCGTCACGGGCGACCGCTACCTGCTCTGCACCGATGGTCTGTCCGGCGTCGTCAGCGAGGAGACCATCCTCGAAACGCTGCTGATGCCCACCCCGCAGGAGGCGGTGGACCAGCTCGTCGACCTCGCGCTCAAGGGCGGCGGCCCGGACAACATCACCGTCGTGGTCGCCGACATCGAGCAGGACCGCGGCGAGGAGCCGCAGTACCCACTCGTCGCCGGCGCCGCCGCGGAGAAGCGGGTGGTGCCCGGCGCCGCGTCAGCGCGCAGCGGCCCCGATCCGCGCCATCCCGACGCCGAGTCGGCGGCGGCGAAGGCCGCCCGCATCGGCCGCTCGGGGTTTCACCGCCGGGACCGTCAGCAGCAGGCCAGTGACCGCGGCGACGGTGACGACGCCGACGGTGAGGGTGAAGGGGCTGGTCGCCGGCGCTCCGGGCGGCGGGTGCTGTTCGTTTCCTCGGTCGTGTTCGTGCTGGTGGTGGCCGGCGCGGCGGCCGGGTGGACCTACGTGCGCGGCCAGTACTACGTCGGCGTCGACGACGACAACCGGGTGGCCCTGTTCCAGGGTGTGAAGCACAGCGTGGTGGGCGTCCCGTTGTCCAGTGTGCTGGACCACGGCCAACCGTTGTCCGCGCTGGCATCGGCGGACCAGAACCGCGTGCGGCAAGGCATCGACGCGGACAGCCGCGCGGACGGCAACGACATCATCTCGTCGCTGTCCCCGAGCCCGACCCCGACCCCGCGGCCCTCGCCGAGCGACACCGCGTCGGAGCGGTCGAAGGCGCCGACCGTCGCGACGGGCGTCTGTGCGATCACCCCCACGACGGCCCTGCGGGCGATCCCGGCCTCGACGTGTCCTCCGACCCCCGTGCCCACCCCGTCCCCGTGACCCCGGGCCAGCGATGACCCGTCCGCCCATACCCCTTCCGCCGCTTCGCCGGCCCAGGTCGGCGGATCTCACGGCCACCTTCGCGGGACTGCCCCTTCCGCAGGGCACCGACCTGCCGCCGTACCGTCGCCGCGAGCTCGTCCTGCTGGTCTTCGCCGGCGTCCTGGCGACCAGTGCGCTCGCCGCGCTGACCCTCGCCGACATCGGGCAGCTCTCGCTCGGGATCCTCACGATCGGCCTGGGTTTCTTCTGCCTGTGGGCGGTGGCGCACCTCGCGGTCCGCCGGTTCGCCCCGGCGGCGGACCCGGTGCTGCTGCCGGTCGTCGTCGCTCTCAACGGCCTTGGCCTGGTCATGATCTACCGGCTCGACCTGGCCAAGAGCGAGGCGGCCAAGCAGTCCGGCGCTCACATCCCACCGAGCGCGGCGCAGGTGCAGCTCGTCTGGACGCTGCTGGCGGTCATCGTGTTCGTGCTGGTGCTGGCGCTGGTGCGCGATCACCGCAGCCTGGCCCAGTACGCGTACACGGCGGGCCTCGTCGGCCTTGTCGGTCTACTGCTGCCGATCGTGCCCGGCATCGGTACGAGCATCAACGGCGCCCGGCTGTGGCTGCGGGTCGGCCCGTTCTCCTTCCAGCCGAGCGAGGTGTCGAAGATCATCATTTTGATCTTCTTCGCCGGGTACCTGGTGAACAAGCGCGACGTGCTCTCGATCGCCTCCCGGTCCGTGCTCGGCGTGAAGCTCCCGCGGGCCCGTGACCTGGGCCCGGTCCTGGTGGCGTGGCTGGCCAGCCTCGGCATCCTGGTCGTGCAGAACGACCTTGGCTCGTCGCTGCTGTTCTTCGGCATGTTCATGGTCGTGCTCTACGTCGCCACCGAGCGGGCCTCGTGGATCGTGGTCGGCTTCCTGCTCTTCCTGATCGGCGCGGTCCTCGCGTATCCGCTGTTCGGACACGTCCAGGTGCGCGTCGACGGCTGGCTGCACGCGTTCGACGGGGACAACCCGTCGAACACGTCCTACCAGCTGGTCCAGGGCCTGTACGGCTTCGCCGCCGGCGGGCTCACCGGCACCGGCCTGGGCCAGGGGCATCCGCAGAAGGTGCCGTTCGCCAACACCGACTTCATCATGGCGAGCCTCGGCGAGGAGCTCGGCCTGACCGGGGTCATGGCGATCCTCACCCTGTATGCGCTGATCGTGCTGCGCGGCATGCGGGCCGCCCTGGGCGCCAAGGACGCCTTTGGCAAGCTGCTCGCGACGGGCCTCTCCTTCACCCTCGCCCTGCAGGTGTTCGTGCAGGTCGGCGGGGTGATGCGACTCATCCCGCTGACCGGGCTCACGCTGCCGTTCGTCTCCTACGGCGGGTCGTCGATCGTGGCGAACGCCGCGATCATCGCCTTACTGCTGCGCGTCAGCGACGGTGCGCGCCGCGCGCCCGAGCCGGCCTCGGATGCACCTCTGTTCGACCCGGGGGCGGTCTCCGAGAGCCCCACCCAGGTGGTGAAGACGACATGAACCGCCCCGCGCGCAAGGTCGCCGTCGCCTGCCTGGTGCTGTTCGCGGCCCTGCTGGTGAACGCCAACTGGCTCCAGGTCGGGCAGGCCGGCAGCCTCAAGAACCAGCCCACCAACGGCCGCCAGATCACCGAGCGCCTCGAACGCCAGCGCGGTCCCATCCTCGCCGCAGACGTGGAGATCGCCCGCTCGGTGCCGTCCAACGACCAGTACAAGTTCCTGCGGCAGTATCCGGCCGGCAAGCTCTACGCCGACATCACCGGCTACTACACGCTGTTCACGGCCGCCGGGCTGGAACGTTCCCAGGACGAGCTGCTCTCCGGCGACGACGACCGGCTGCTGGCCAGCCGGGTGACCGAGCTGTTCACCGGCAAGGACCGGCGCGGCGGCACGGTGGTCACCACGATCAAGCCCGCCGTCCAGCAGGCGGCCGCCGAGGCACTGGGCGACCGCAAGGGCGCCGTGGTCGCCCTGGACCCCTCGACCGGTGCGGTGCTCGCGATGGTCACCAGCCCCTCCTACGACCCGTCCGCGCTGGCCAGCCACACCGAGAAGACCGCGACCGACGCCTACGGCGTGCTCTCCGGCGACAAGGCCCAGCCGCTGCTCAACCGCGCGACACAGCAGACCTATCCGCCGGGTTCGACCTTCAAGCTCATCACCGCCGCCGCAGCGCTCGCGGCCGGGCGCAAGCCCGACGACCGAATCGCCGCGCCCAACTCACTGACGCTGCCGCAGACCACCACGCGGCTGCCGAACTTCGCCAACGAGACCTGCGGCGATGGCGAGACCGACACCCTGATCCACGCCCTGACGATCTCCTGCAACACCGCGTTCGGGCAGCTCGGCATGGATCTGGGTGGCGACGCGCTGCGCCAGCAGGCGGAGGCGTTCGGCTTCGACTCGACCTTCGCCGACTTCCCCCTGCAGCAGGCCCGCAGCGTCTTCCCGGCCAAGCTCGACGGCGCGCAGACCGCGCAGTCGGCCATCGGCCAGTACAACGTGCGGGTCACCCCGCTGCAGATGGCGGCAGTGGCCGCGGCGATCGCCAACGGCGGGACGGAGATGAAGCCATACCTTGTGTCCGAGTTGCGAGGCCCGGACGGTAAGACGATCAGCCGAACCAGCCCGAAGGAACTCGGCAAGCCGATAAGCGGCGACATCGCCGGGGAACTAACGACCATGATGGAGAGCGTGGTCACCTCGGGCACCGGGCGTAAAGCGCAGATCGACGGCGTCTCCGTCGCAGGGAAGACCGGAACCGCCGAGCACGGGACGGGCCAGCCACCGCATGCCTGGTTCGTCGGGTTCGCCCCGTCGGACAATCCCAAGGTCGCCGTCGCCGTCATCGTTGAGGACGGCGGGGGTGAGGTCGGCACCGGTGGTTCGATCGCCGCTCCCGTCGCGAAACAGGTCATGCAGGCCGCATTGGACTCACCATGAACAACTCGCCCGGCACCTCACCGTCGCAGCCGTTCGCGGGCGCCGCCTCGCCGAACACGATTTTGGACAACCGCTACCGTCTCGACGGCCGCATCGCGGCCGGCGGGATGGGCGAGGTCTGGCGCGGCCTCGACCAGACCCTCGGCCGCCCCGTCGCGGTGAAACTCCTGCGCCCCGAGTACGCCAGTGACGAGTCGTTCCTGGTCCGCTTCCGCGGCGAGGCCCGGCACGCGGCGCGGCTGTCGCACCCCGGCGTCGCGTCCGTCTACGACTACGGCGAGGTCGCCACCGCCGACGACTACCCCACCGCCTACCTGGTCATGGAGCTGGTGGAGGGCGAGCCGCTGTCCGCGGCGCTGCACCGGGAGAAGCGGCTCTCGCCGGAACGGATGCTGGACATCCTCGGTCAGGCCGCGGACGCGCTGCAGGCCGCGCACGCCCTCGGCGTCGTGCACCGCGACGTGAAGCCGGGCAACCTGCTGCTGCGCCCGGACGGCGCGGTCAAGGTCACCGACTTCGGCATCGCGCGCGCGGTCGACGCCGCCCCGCTGACCGCCACCGGGATCATGATGGGCACGGCGTACTACGTCTCGCCCGAACAGGCCTCCGGGCGGCCGGTGACACCCGCCAGCGACGTCTACTCGCTCGGGGTCGTGGCCTACGAGTGCCTCGCCGGGCGCCGGCCGTTCGACGACCGCAACCCGATCGTCGTCGTGATGGCCCATCAGCAGGACACCCCGCCACCGCTGCCGACGGACATCCCCTACCAGGTCCGGGCGCTGGTCGAGTCGGCGATGGCGAAGGACCCGGCGCGGCGGCCGAGTTCCGCGGGCGCCTTCGCCCGCACCGCGGCCGGCATCCAACGCAACCTGTGGCCGCCGGACGGCGGCCGTTGGCCGAGCCAACCCGGCCGAGGCGACCTGACCGGTCGATGACCGCCGAGCACGGCGACCGACTGCGAGCGCTTCCGATCGAGGACGTCACGACCCTCGCGCTGCTCGCCCTCGTCTGGGCGGACGGCCCCAACCCCGCCCTGCCCGAGCTGCGCCGCCACTGCCGGCAGGAGTTCGCCGCCGCGGTTCAGCCCGGCGACATCACGGCCTGATGGCCGCGAGCAGTTCCACCGCGGACAGCGCCTGTGCGCCGATACCCGTGCACTCCTCGATGCCCCGCGGGTAGGCGCCGGAGATGGCGTCGGCGACGACGATCGGCGGGAAGTCGCGCTCGCTGGCCTCGTACACCGTCATCCGCGGGCAGTTGGGGAAGTTCACCCCGACGACGGCCACCGCCCCGACGGCGCGCGCCCGCAGCCAGGCGTCGAGGCCGGTGCCGAAGAACGCGCCCCACCTGGGCTTGTACATCACCCATTCGGATGTTCCGACGGGCTGGAACCGGCCGGCCAGGAGCGCGGCGTGGTCCAGAGTGAACGGCGGCCGCGGGTGCAGCTCGGCGCGCAGCTGGCTGCCGGGCGTTCCCGGCCGGACCAGAGGCACTCCGGAGCGCAGCAACGGGCGACGGCACTGCTCCGCGTTGGATCCATCCGACTGGTAAAGGCGTATGACGTGGACGATAGGCAGGCCGGCGGTGCGAAACCCCGCGACGACCTCAGCCATGGTCGGGACCAGTTCGTCGGTGCCCGCGATGGCGTGGGGTGAGGAGCTCAGGCTGAAGTCGTTCTGCACATCGATCGTGAGCAGCGCACAACGTGTCACCCGGCCATCGTCGGCCGCGGTCCGCCGCCGAGTCCAAGCACCAGAATCACTGGTGACCAGAAGCGGCGGTCATGACGCGCGGTCGCTCGGCGCCGGGTGAGTCACGTCGTGGCCTACTGCGTTTCGGGGTGGTCGCGGGTCGGTTCGGCCAGGGGCCAGCCGCCGGCGGCGAGCCGGGCGCTGACCCGGGCGATGTCGTCCTCCCGGGGCAGCTCGTTGGTGACCTTTAGGATCGCGCTGCGGATCGCGATGGCAGGCTCGGGGTCGCTGTCGGCGCTGAGCGTCTCGGCGATCGAGTCGACCTCCTCGGAGGTCAGCTTGCGTCGCAACAAGGCGAACAGCGGCACGTAGTCGTGCTCGGGGACGCCCTCGGGGTAGCCGGCTCGCAGCCAGCCGATGATGGAGGCCAGAAAGGGAGGCAGAGCCCTGCCGGTCATCGGTCGCCCTCCGCTCAGGTTCCGGCGACGACGGAGTAGATGCCCCAGCCGATGCCGGCCAGCACGATCGCGAAGCACAGCGCGCCGGCCGCGATGCCCACCGGGTTCGTGCCGATGACCCGGTCCTCGGCTCCCGCGGTCGCGGTCACCCCGCCGCCGCCGGGCAGGCTGATGGCGCGCAGGCCCACCGCGAACAGCGCGGGCAGCCCGGCGCCGGCCAGCAGCCCGACGACCACGATCTTCCATAGTGCGTCCAGGTCGATCCAGGAGTTCATGCCAGTTCTCTCCTTGCTCCTCGCCGTCGTCCGTCGTCCGTCGTCCGCCGTCGCTGGCGCGGCTCAGGCGGCGGTGACCCGGTCCTGGTCGTCGGCGTCGACCAGGGCACCGTCCCACTCGTCGTTGACGTTGTCGTGGCTGACCGGCGACTTGCGGGCCTGCAGGTACAACGCCGCGGCGGCGAGCACCAGGATCGCGAAGACGACGATCACTCCGGCGGTGCCGCCGATGCCGGCCGCGATCCCGTAGCAGGCGGCGCCGACCAGTCCGGCGGAAGGCAGGGTGAACAGCCACGCGGTCGCCATCCGGCCCGCCACGCTCCAGCGCACCTCGGCGCCGCGCTTGCCGAGGCCGGTGCCGAGGATCGAGCCGGTGGCCACGTGCGTCGTGGACAGCGAGTAACCGAAGTGGCTGGACAGCAGGATCGTCGCGGCCGAGGAGGACTCGGCGGCCATGCCCTGCGGCGAGTCGATCTCGACGAGACCCTTGCCGAGGGTGCGGATGACCCGCCAGCCACCCAGGTAGGTGCCGGCGCTGATCGCGATCGCGCAGGTGAGGATCACCCAGAACGGCGCCTCGTCACCGGAGTTCAGCGTGCCGTTGGCGACGAGGGCGAGGGTGATGACGCCCATCGTCTTCTGCGCGTCGTTGGTCCCGTGCGCGAGGGACACCAGGGACGCGGAGCCGATCTGGCCGATGCGGAACCCGTGACTGCGTGTCCCCGTGGGTACATTTCGGCTTATTCGATAGATCAGGTATGTCCCCAGTGTCGCGATCAACCCGGCGATAATCGGCGAGAGCCCGGCCGGAATGATGACTTTCGAAACCACGCCGTGCCATTTGACGGCGTGCCCGCCGGCGGCCGCGATGGTGGCTCCGATCACGCCGCCGATGAGCGCGTGAGAGGAGCTGGAAGGTATTCCGAAGAACCAGGTAAGCAAATTCCAGGTGATGCCGCCGACCAGTCCGGCGAAGACCACCGTGAGGGTGACCAGATGGGTGTCCACCAGGCCACTCGCGATGGTGGCGGCTACGCTCAGCGACAGGAAGGCCCCGACGAGATTCAGCGCGCCGGAGATCGCGACAGCGACTTTTGGTGGCAGGGCACCCGTCGCGATCGAGGTCGCCATGGCGTTGCCGGTGTCATGAAATCCATTGGTAAAGTCGAAGGCCAGCGCGGTTATGACCACCAGGACAAGGACGCCGTCGTTCACACGGTCTGTTGTAACCGCACTTGGCGGCGATGTCGACCCTTCAACAGCCTGTGGACGGTAGGTACCGCCCGATGTTCGACCCCATTAACCTGCTGTTCGAAGAAGCGTTTGTCGTGGTTCGGTTTACGGGCCCGCGGGCGTCGTGCGGCCGCTCAGCCGCTTGACCGTGTCCCGCCGCAGGCCGGCAGCGGCCAGACCGTCGTCGGCCAGCAGGCCCGCGTCCAGCGCCCGCAGCACCTGCCCGGCCAGCGCCCGGCCGGTGGCCGGCTCGTCGGCGATCGTGGTGGCCTGTCGGGCGGCGGCATACGCGGCTAGTCGGGCGATCGCGTCATCGAGTCCGGTCAGCAGGCAGCCGGCGACGGCCGCGTGCCGGCTCACCAGCTGGCCCGGGTGGAGGTCCCAGCCCTGGTAGAGGCCGCGGTGCCAGGCTCGGCGGACCAGGTCGGCATGCCGTTGCCACGCCCGGCGCACGTCCCGGCCGTCGGCGCCCGGCGCTTCGGCCGCGTCGATCGGGAGCAGGTTCGACGAGCCGTCGGCGACCTGGATCGCGGTGCCGGCCGCCGCGAGCTGCATCAGCGTCGTGGCGTACTCCACCGCCGGGTGGTCGCTGGCCTGGTCGGCGGCGCTGATTCCGAGGGCGGCCGAGTAGTCGTAGGTGCCGACGTGCAGCCCGACGAGGCGGCCGGGGCCGAGGGCTAGGCCGGCACGGACCAGCTCCGGCAGGGCGAGAACCGCGGCGGGCGTCTCGACCTGCACCTCGATGCCGATCGGGGCGAGGCCCAGGCGCCGCTCCAGCTCGGTGACGATCGCGTCGAACACGCGTAGCTGCACCGGATCGCTGACCTTCGGCAGCGTCAGCACCAGCCCGGGTGGCACGCCGCCACCGGCGGCGAGGGTGGTGAGGAACAGGTCGAGGCTGCGCAGTCCCCGAATGCGCACGGCCGGGTCGAGCGACTTGGGCCGCAGGCCGTAACGGGCGGGCAGGGTGCCGGCACCGGCGGCGGCGAGTAGGGCTTCGGCGGCGCGCACCGCGTCGGCGTCCTCGACCTCGTCCGGGCGCGGGCCGTAGCCGTCCTCCAGGTCGACCCGCAGGTCCTGGACCGGTTCGGTGGCCAGCGTCCGCACGACGTGGGCGTGGACGGCCGCGGCGCGGTCGGCCGCCGGGTCGCCGCCGGTCGCCGCCGCC
>NZ_JALKFU020000157.1 GCF_023242965.2 Frankia sp. AgKG'84/4 | reverse complement strand
GAACGAGCGGACCCTGGTCGAGCCGACGGCGAGGGCGCGCGCGGGGATCTCGGCGCGCGGGACGACCATGACGACCACGGCCAGGCTTGCGAGGAGCCAGCGGCCACCGGTCGGACCGGCCAGCGCCGTTGCCCGCCCGACCAGCCAGCCCGCCGCGAGGACCGCGAAGGCTTCGCGGCGCCAACCCCACACATACCGGCCGACGTGGCGGACAAGTAGTTCCGGTATCGACGGCCGCAACGCCAACCGGAATTGATCGGGCCGCATCCAGCCCCGGCGAATCTTCAGTACAGCCATGACGGGCTGTCCCTCCCGACCTCAGAAACGAAAGAGGGGGGTGGTGGTGCGAGGTCACGGCACCACCACCCCCAGACCCGTCACCGCCCGTCCGCGTCAACCCCGGACCGGGCGGCACCGGGCCGCCGAGAATGATCTAGTTCTTGGATGGGGTCGGTGCCGCCGCCGGGGTCGGGGCAGCCGGGCGGACTCGGATGTCCTGCGCGGTCCAGGCGATGCCGTGCCGCCCTGCCATCGCCCAGAGCAGCCCCACGAGGCCCACCAGCTCCACGGACGCGCCGACGGTCACCTTCGGCGCGCGCCCAGCCACCTTGACCTTGATCAGGCTCACCGTGCCGTCGAAGGTCGTGACGACCTGCACCACGAACAATGGTTCGCCATCGCGGTTTGCCTTGGGCTTACCGTCCATATCGGTATCCGGTACCGCTTCCGACACCGCGACCGCCGTCACAGCCGCCGTATCCACGGGGAACGTACGCATCTTTCACTCTCCTTATCCTTGAACGGTGGACCCGCACGGATGCAGGGGTCCGAAAAGCACCGGCTGATAGCCACTGGACGCCACACATGCCGACCGGGACGGCGGATGCAGCCGCTGATCCACCAGGCCGATTACGATGGTCATCCCGAGGGACGCGGAAAACAGGACCACCAGCCAGGCCAGAAATCCGAGGATCAGCAGCGCCGCCATACGCCTACGGGCACGGACGTCAGCCACGGAACGCCGCCGCGACCAGCCACAGGACCACACCGACGATCCCGGCCGTGACAAGAACAGGCACGATCGTCGCCGCGAAATGCGAGAACACCAGCGCACCGAAGTAGAGCGCCCAGAAGAACAGCACCGTCCGCAGAAACCAGTGGCGACGGCGACGCACATAGTAGGTAGGCACGGCAACAAACTCCCAGCGTCAGGGAATGGGAAGGGCCGGGGGAATCGCTCCGGCGCCACCTACATTGCCCGCGCCCGGCATTCCGAGAAGAAGCCAGAGCCGGAGATTCCGCGGAATTACCCGCCGCCAGATGCGGGGCGCACGGCGTGCCGAGCCGGAGTAGAGCCGGAGTGGGCACGGAGGACCAGAGGCGGAGTCGGGTCGGAGTGCACACGGAGTACACCCGGACAGATCGCCACAACCGTCACGCAACTATCGCCGCCGGCTCTAGGTGACCGGCCCATCACGGGTGACGATACGGACGCGGAGCAAACCCGGAGTGGACCCGGACTCCACCCGGAGTGCACCCCACGCACGCCACACCGAGCCCTATGCGACCGGCACCGCCGAGCCGTCACGGGTTTCAGGGAGGACGATCACCAATGGCCACCAAAGATCATGTGGACGAGCTGGTTGACTGTCTCGCGACCGCCTATCGGCGCGGCATCCCGCACGCCGCAGACCTGGCACTCCGCGATGATCTGCGGCCGTTGTTGGATCTGCTGTGCCCGCCGGACGGCAAGGCAAGTGATCATCAGCGGGCCAAGGCCGCCCACAAAATGATCGTTCAGGCCGTCGATGCGTTGCCCGGTGACCGGGGGGACGCCGCCGCCGCGATGCTCGACTTCACCGGCATTCCGGGACGCGCCCGGGGCATCACCGCCCGCAAGGACGCCGCCGCCGCCCACCACGGCATTTCCGCTGACTGGTTCACCCGTACCGAGCTGGAACCCATGACACTTGCCCTGGCCATGGAGCTGGACCAGCAGATAGCCAGGCGAGAAGCCCGCACCAACACCGACCCCTACCAGCACCAGGTGAGGCATCTTCCGCCGCCGCCCCCCGCCGACAGCTACCGCGCCCGGCCCGCCGCACAACCGGCCGAGGAACCGGCCGCCGCTGACCGGGCATGACCGGGCCGCCCGTCACACCCCTGGGGGTCGGGGACCCGACCCACATGGGCCCGTACCTGCTGCGCGGACGGATCGGCGCCGGCGGCATGGGCATGGTCTACCTCGCCACCGACCCCACCGGCACCCCCGTTGCTGTCAAAGTCATTCGGCCGGAGTTCACCGCCGACCCGGCGTTTCGGGACCGGTTCCGCCGCGAAGCCGCCGCCGCCCGCAAAGTGCCCCGCTTCTGCACCGCCGCCGTCCGCGACGTCGAATCCGGCGGCAGCGCGCCGTATCTGGTCACCGACTACATCCCCGGGCCCACGCTCTCCCAGGCCGTACGCGAGCAGCCCCTGTCCGGTGCCGACCTCGAACAGCTCGCGATCAACATCGCGACCGCGTTGACCATGATTCACGGTGTCGGTGTTGTGCACCGGGACCTCAAGCCCGGCAATGTCCTGTTGTCCCCGACCGGTGCCCGCGTCATTGACTTCGGGGTTGCTGCCGCCCATGACATGACCGTTATTCGCGGCCCGAGCATTGGCACCCCGCTGTACATGGCGCCCGAGGCATTCGACGGCGCCCCGCCGAGTCCCGCCATGGACATCTGGGCGTGGGGTGGTGTCGTGCTGTTCGCCGCCACCCGCGAACCGCCGTTCCCCGCCGAACCCGCCGCCCTGCTCGCGCATCGCATCCGCCATGACCAGCCGACCCACCTGCACCGCCTGCCCGGCCCACTACGCAATGCCGTCACCGCCGCCCTGTCGAAGGACCCCGCGGCACGGCCGAGTGCCGCCGATCTGTACCGGATGCTCACCGGACCCGACCCCATCCCCAGTACCCCCACCGGCCACAACACCGCGACGAGGTGGGTTCCACAGACCGCCCCACCCTCGCACCCATGGCCACCCCGACCGCCTACCCCCGTCGGACCGACACCGCCACCCCGCGCCTACCGGCCACGCGCGATCGGTGTCGCCGCCGTCACCACCACCGCCGTACTCGCCGTCATCCTGGCCGTCATGTGCCTCCGGCATCCCACGCGGACGCTCACCGCAGCCCAGCGCAGCACCGCCGGACAGGCACTCGCCGCCGCCGCCCGCACCAGCACCGATCCCGCACTCGCGGAGCGTCTGGCCGTCGCCGCATGGCATCTGGACCCCACCGGCAGCACCACCACGCTGATCAGCACCACCGCCGGACGCCTCCCCGCCACCGCCACTCTTGCCCACGCCGGAGCTGTCACCACCGTTGCCGCCAGCCCCACCGGTCAGATCCTGGCCACCAGCAGCAAAGATCAGACCGCCCGTCTCTGGTCGACCATCACCCCCGATCGTCCGGTGCCCGTGGCGACCCTTCCCCACGACGCCGCCGTCACCGCCGTGTCCCTCAACGCCGCCGGCACCCTGGCCGCCACCACCGCCGAAGATCGCACGCTCCAACTGTGGAACCTCCGCGATCCGGCCGCCCCGACGATCGCCGGGACCTTCACCCTCACCGGCGCGCGACCGATCGCCGCCGTCTTCGACCCCCTCGCACCAGTCCTCGCCCTCACCACCACCAGCGGCTATCTCGTGGTCTTCGACATCACCGACCCCGCCCACCTGACGACCCTGGCCACCGTGCACGCCCACGACCAGGCAGCCACCGCCGCGTTCATCGCCCACACCAACATCGTGATCACCGTCGGTGGTGACGGTGGCGTCCATCTCTGGGACCTCAGCACCCCCACCGCCCCCGTAAAAATCAGCGACATCACGCCCACCACCATCCCCACCAACCTTGCGATCACCGCCGACGGCCGCATCCTGGCCACCACGCAGGCCGATGGCACGGTGTCGCTCTGGGACATCCACCAGCCCGCCACCCCCGCAGCCCTCACCACCCTGACACCACCCGACACCCGCACCCCAACCATCAGCCCGAGCGCCGGATCAATCACCGTGCAGCTACAGGGGATGGCCACCGCCGCCGCGTTCACTCCGGCCGCCACGCTGCTCGCCGTGGGCGACGACAGCGGCGCCGTCCGCCTCTGGGACATCACCGACCCCCACAACGTCCGACCATCCGGGACGCTCCACGCACACACCGCCGCGATCGGGGATCTGACGTTCACCCCCGACGGCACCCGCCTTGTCACCGCTGGCGACGACAGCACCGCCCGCCTCTGGAACCTCACCCCGGCCAGCCTCTACCAGCGCGCATGCGCCACCCCGACCGGCGGTCTCACCCCCCAGGAATGGCGCCGCCACCTCCCCCACACCCTCTACCAAACACCCTGCCCCTAAGAAACCCGCGAAAGGCACCCGATGTTCTTCAGCAACGAAGATGATCGAATTTCCTGGTATCTCCTCGCCATCGCCATCATCGTCGCCGCCGTACCCTCCGTCATCGCCGGCATATGGATCGGCCAGCACCTATAGCCGCCGCACCCCGACCCCAAAAACCGCCACACAGCAACGCGGATATGCGACGACCCCGGGCACTGCCATGGGGGGCATGCAGGCCCGGGGTCGCCCGTGGTGACCGGTACGGCCTACCAGCCACCCAGGAGACAGAACCCCGCCGCGTGTGGACGACGGACACGAAGTCCTCTCCCAGGTGACGGAGGGACTGGCCGCCCTACCTGCCACCGGCTTCTGGTGTTCTCTCTATAAATGATGTGGAAACGAACGAACTTCCGCCCTGGTCGTCAATGGCCGATGGTTTTTTGCAGCGAAGCTTTCGTCAGCTCGCTCCGGAGATTGTTGCCCGCCAGCCACCGTGGGAAAGGTTGATGGTGCCGTCGTCCTGCACCCTGGCGCGGGCGCCGAGAACGGGGTTCCAGCCCCGCCGTAGCCAGTCGTCGCGCACCGCGTCGAGGGCATCCCAGAGCCGTTGCGGCCCGCTCTGATGGACCGTGGGCGGTTCGGCGCCGGTCCCGCTGGCACGCGCCCAGGACCCGTCAGGGTGATGGATGATCGCGGTATGCCGGCCGTCGCGCTCGCGCCGATAGTCGTGCCGCACGCCCGGGACCGCAAGGGTAAGCAGTGTGGACAGTTCCCAGGCGTTGGCGACATCAACGACCGGGTAGCGGCCGGTTCCGACCTGCTCGCCCTCCCGGTCGAGCTGCTCGACGTCTACCGGAGCCGGCGGGTAGTCGGGGCCGTGGCGCGCTCCCATGAACGCCGCCACGTCCCGTTCGACCTGACCGACGATTCCCTTCGGTGTCCTCGTCGCCGTGAGGATCATCCACGTCCCGGTGATGACGGTGACCAGCCGGCCACCGGGGCGCAATGCGTCCAGCCAACTTGGAGGAACGAACGGGACCGAGACCATGGACACGATCCGGTCGTACGAGCCCGGCAACGGGCCCGTGGCATCGACCGTCACCGCAGTCGGGTGCAGTCCGAGGCCGGAAAGTCGATGTGCGGCGGCCTCGACCAGGTAGGGATCAATGTCCAGGGTCGTGACATGATCGCCACCGTAGCGGCGGGCGAGCAGTGCGGCGCCGTACCCGGAGCCGGTGCCGACATCGGCGACGTCGAGACCGTGCGCAAGGTGCGCGTACCGGTACATGGTCACGACCAGGCTCGGCAGAGTTGACGACGACGTCGACCGACCCTCGGGACGATCATCCTCGGTCGCGTGATCGGCATGAAGGGCACCGATCCGGGTGACCAACGACCGGTCGTCATAGGCATCGACGACTGGCCCGCGCCGCAGCGACCACCCACCGTCGCTCCACCTCCACCAGGCGGGCACGAATACGTGCCGCGGGGTGTCGGCGATCACCGGATACCACCGGGAACCGGGATGGGTAACCACGTCGGCCAGGGTGCGCGCGTGGGTCTGCCAGTCGGCCGTCATGCGAAGTTCGGATCGGGCTCAGGGTTGACAGGTCCGCACGGCTTGGTGTCATCATCCGGATTGCACGGCTTCGCGGCCCCCCGAGGTCTCGGCACCCGATCGACCACGGTCCGCCACTGCTCCCCAGCCAGCAGAGCAGGCAGCGGGGTGTCCCGGACGTTGCCGCTTGTCAGGTCACGGCTCATCACGCACGGCGTCACCGAGCCGTCCGGCAGGATCGCCGCGCGACCAAGCCCGCACGCCCCGCAGCCCTTCGCCGTGATGTCGCCGCCGGCCGCGCGGCCGAAGTCGCGGACCTCGTCGCGGCGGATATCGGTCACGCCGAGCCCGAGTAGCGCCGACTGTGCCCGGTCCGCGGTCTCCCCGTCGCCGATCAAACCGACCCGCAGGGGAACGCCGCGCCGGAGCGCCTCGACGATGTTCGCCGTCGTCCGCGCATGGGAGCCGGTGCCGCCGGTGATCCGGTCGTGCTCACCGGGCGTGGCGCTGTAATAACTGGTCGCCAGACGTACACCGGGCTGCCCGAACACCCGCCACAGATCATCGGGCACGCGCAGCAGGTTCGTGTACACCTCAACCGTCAGACAGACCCGGAGCGCATGGCCGACCAACTCCGCAAGGCCCGGGTAGGTCGTGGGTTCGCCGCCGATGAACTGCACCGTGCGCACCCCGAAGGCCGCGGCATCGTCGATGATCGTATGCCAGTTGGCGGCCGTCATCGTGCCGTGCGTCCCGGTCGGACTCGATGACGCATAGCAGTGGTCGCAGGCAAGCTGGCAGCGGCCGGTGACCTCCAGCCACAGGGAACGGATCGGCACGGTGGCCGTAGTGGGCATGGTCGCGGTCGTCATGATGCTCCTCAGGGTCGGTCGGTCAGGTCAGATCAATCAGGGGTCGTGCCGTCAAGGTGAAAACGGGTCGCGGCGCGCGTCGCCGGCCGCACCGGGTCATCCAGAACGTGAGCCATCACGTACAGGGCCGGGTCAGCCCCCGAGCCCGTATGTCGGGCCGAGCCGGCCAGCAGCGCCAGCGTCCGCGCTACCACCGTTTCGATCACTTCTCGGTCCACGTCGGGTAGATCGCCCGCGATCTTCTGCGTGAAGATCAGGCCCAGCCGCCGCCGGAACGCCCCCGCCGGGTCTGAGGGCGCAGTGGCAGGCCGGGCGATGCCACTCGATGTACGGTGCCGCCGGGTCACTGGATCGGTGCTTCGTCCGGTGCCGTCACACGGAGCATCGGTGCTACCGCCCATGTCCCCTGGCAGTGCGCCCGCGCGTAGGTAGATGCCACCGACTGCGAGCCAAACGGGCCGATCATGCCCTCGACCTGCCCGCCGGGCGTCAGCGTGGCGACCGCCCAGGACATCGCCCCCACCAGCGGACAGTCCTCCGAGCGCCGCCGGGTCTGCGCAGCACGCACCGGGGCACGCATGATCGACACTGACACGGCGCCGTTCTCCCTTCACGTCAGGCTTGCGGGACCTGACCGCCCCCGGCCCATGAACGCTCACGCACGAACGGGCAGGCCGATCACGGTCAGGCACTCATGTCAGGCTGTCTCGCCCCGTGTTGAATCGCCGGCCGTTGCCAACGCGAAGGTGAGGATGACCCGCGCTCCCCGTCGCGTCGAACGCCGCAGACGGGCCTCCGCAGGGACCAGCAGGCCGACGGACGAGACCAGCTTCGACGCCCGCAGACCATAATCAACATCGAGGACCACCGAGTCGGTGTCGTACTGCACCGACACGCCAGGCCCCGGTTCCAACACCAGTTCCCGGGGCTCCGGCAGCTCTTCAGCCAACGCGACATCCATCTACACGATCACCCCGTCCAGGTCAGGAGCTGCCCTACCCGCGGCTGCCTCCGCAGCCCAGAAACACGCCCGCCCCGACAGCACGGCGGACGCGCGGCCACAGACCACGGGTAGGACAGGACCACCAGCCCCAGCACCATCAGCCAGGGCCACACGGATAAGCCTGAACCGAAAAGCCCCCTTCGACCACCACCCCGTCACACACCGTAAAAACACCTGGTGCCGCCGACCTAACTCTTTCCTAACCCGCCCACGATCTGGCCGACAGGCCGAGCGAGGAAAGGGTTAGGGACATCCGCGCAACGGACTACTACCAATCCGACGGAAACATGTGACCGACCCGTTACGCTGCTTCCACACCTACCCCGATCCGCGGAGAAGCGATGCCCACCACCATGCGGTTCCGCACCGTCGAGGCCGAACAGGAACGCGCGCACTCGCTGCGGATCCGTCATCCCGGGTGGGCACCGCAGCGCCTTGCCGACGCCCGCACCGCGCTGGGCTGGAGCCGAGCCACCCTCGCCCGCAAAATTCGGGACATCCTCACCGGCGATGTGCCGTTCTCCCCGCCTGTCGCCAACGAGCAGACGATCATGCGGCACGAGCGGGGATGGGCCTACCCTGGCGAAGACTGGCAGGCCGCCTACGCCCACGTCATGGGCCTCAGTCGCGTTGAGCTGGGGCTTTGCACCCGCGAAACCGATAGCACCACGGTTGTTACCCGTGACGCCTTGCCCGCTGGGCCCTCCACGACTGACGATGAGTGGGTCCGCCAGCTCTGGGGAACCCCCGGACTGTCCGGCGCATGGGAGGAGGTGACGATGATCAATCGCCGCGAGTTCACCGCCCTGACCGGCGTCACCCTCACCGGCGCCGCCCATGAATGGCTCATGGCCGACCCCGCCCGCATCGCCGCCACCCTGTCCGGACGACGCGCCGACGCCGCCGTCATCGCCGACCTCACCACCACCATGGACGCGCTACGCCGCCTCGACGACAAACTTGGCGGCCAGGCCGTCAACGGCATGATCGTCGAACAGCTCCGCCTTGTCGTCCGTGTCCTGCGCAACGCCAGCTACACCGAAGCCGACGGGCATGCCCTGCACGGCATCGCCGCCGAACTCGCCCGCATGGCCGGATGGACCGCCCAAGACAGCGGACAGCACGGCACCGCCCAACGCTTCTACCTGGTCGGCCTACGCGCAGCCCACGAAGCCGACAACCCCGGCATTGCCGCGAACATCCTGCGCTGCATGGCCGTGCAGGCGTGTAGTCGAGACGACCCCCGCACCGGTATCCAACTCCTGCGCTCCGCACGAGCCGGAAGCCGCGGACGTCTCACCGCCACCGAAAACGCCATCCTCGCCGGACAACTCGCCATCGCCCACGGACGAGCCGGAAACCGCGACGCAGCGCAAGCCGCTTCCGATGACGCGCTCGACCACATCGCGCAGGCGAGATCTGGCGAAACCCCGCCCTACCTATACTTCGTCAACAACGACGTCATCGCCTATCTGGTAGGCGTCTCCATGATCTTCGGTGGCCGTCCGAAGGCCGCAATTCCGCTGGTACAGTCCGCGATTGACCACGCAGACCCCACCATGCCAAGAGACCTTCTGGAGTTCCAGGCCAGCCTATCCATCGCTCACGCCCGATCTGGAGACCCTGACGCCGCATTGAGCCTTGCACACAAAGCGATAGGGACATCCTCCCTCGCTTCCTCGGCGATCTTTGGTAGCAGCTTCGTCGAGGTCTACCAAGAAGTCCGCGCGACCGGGCACCCAGGAGCGGACAGGCTCTCCGATCACCTTCGCAGCGTCACCGGGGCAGCGGACCTCTGACCAGGACAAACAAACTCATCCAAGATCCATCGTGGACTTTCTGTGCTTCTTCAAGGCGCGCCTACGGCGCGCGGCTGTGACCTGCCGCACACGCCGTGCGCGCCGCGCCGCCACGCCCGAGGCTCCCGCCGCGCGCGACGGGGCCCCGGGGGGGGGCGGGGGGGGGGGCGGGCCCCCCGGCGCCGCTCGGGGGGGGGGGGGGGGGCGGGGGGGGGCGGGCGGGGGGGCGCGGGGGGGGGGGGGGGTGGGGGGGGGGGCCGCCCGCGCCCCCCCCCCCGCCCCCCCCCCCCCCCCCCCCGCCCCCCCCCCCCCCCCCCCCCCCCCCCCCCCCCCCCCCCCCCCCCCCCCCCCCCCC
>NZ_JALKFU020000156.1 GCF_023242965.2 Frankia sp. AgKG'84/4 | reverse complement strand
CCTCCGCCCGCGTCGGCGCCGGCCTGGGAACCCGACCCTGCCACGGCGCGTCCGGCCGGACCCACCGCCAGCCCAGGCTGGCAGGTCCACACCGCGCCGCGGGCCGGCGACCCGGGTCGCGGACAGCCGGTGGGAACGCCCGGTGTGGCCGTCGGCCCCGCGTCGACCGCCACCCCCGATCCTCGGCCAGACGGTCGGGCTCCAGGGCTGTTGCCGCCGGCAGCCCCCGCCCAACCGGCTCCCGCCCAACCGGCCCACTCCACGCTGCCTCAACTCCAGCCGCCTCAACTCCAGCCGCCTCAACTCCAGTCGCCCCAGCAGCAGCCGCCCCAGCAGCAGCCGCCCGAGCAGCAGCCTCAGCCAGACCAGCGGGTGCCGCGTGGTCGGCAGTCGGAGGCGCCGCTGCCCCATGCCCTGACCTCGACCATTGATCTCAGCGCGCTGCAGGCCCGCCTGCGGGCGGAGCACACCGCGGTCATCGACCGGGTCCGGGAACCGGTGTCCCGGCGTGGCCGCGCCGGGCGGGTCGATCCGGAATCGACCCAGGTGGTCCCGCGCGGCCTGGTCCCCGGCGCGCAGCGGGAGGACGCGGGGCGCGGCCGACACCGGGGAGCCACCGGGCCGCGGGGCCGCGTCGGGGACGACGACCTCGCCGCCGCCCGGCATCGCGAGGCCCCCGAACTCGACGACGTCGAGGCCGACGGTGACGCCGACGACGGACCGGCGCAGGGCGGCGGCACCCGGTCGAAGGCCCTGTGGACGATGGCCGACCAGGCCGTGTCCAGTGCGACCAACGCGGCGATCTCGTTCCTCATCGCGCGTCAGGTCACCGACGTCGAGTACGGCGCCTTCGGGGTCTCGTACACGCTGTTCGCCCTCGTGATCGGCCTGTCCCGGGGCGCGACCTGCATGCCGCTGAGCATGTTCTACTCCGGCACGTCGAAGTCGCAGTTCCGGGCCGCCGCGTCCGCCGCGACCGGCTCGTCGCTGGTCCTCGGCCTCGCCGTGGGGGCGGTGTTCGTCCTCGCCGGGCTGGGCATCGGCGGGTCGGTCGGGTCGGCGCTGCTGGCGATGGGGGCCGTGCTGCCCGGTCTGCTGCTGCAGGATGCCTGGCGGTTCGTCTTCTTCGCGATGGGCCGGCCGCTCGGGGCGCTCATCAACGACCTCGTGTGGGCAGGCGTCCAGGTCATCGGGATCTGGATGCTGGTGCACCGCGGGGTGACCGAGGCGTCGCCGCTGGTCCTGGCCTGGGGCGCGTCGGCGCTGGCCGCCGCGTTCGTTGGCGTCGTGCAGGCGGGGTTCTGGCCGGCGCCGGGGGCGACCAGGCGGTGGCTCGCGGAGAACCGCACGGATGCCGGTTACCTCGCCGCCGAGTTCCTCACGGTGCAGGGGGCCCTGCAGACGTCGATGCTCGCGATCGGCGCGGTCGGGTCACTGTCGACGATCGGTGCGCTGCAGGGAGCGCGCACGCTGCTCGGGCCGACCACGGTGGTCGGTGTCGGCGTGGTCAGCTTCGCCCTGCCGGAGTTCTCCAAGCGCACCTCGATGGACCGGCGGGCGCGGGAACGGGCGGCCTGGGCGCTGTCCGGCGTGGTGCTCGGCGTCGGCGCGGCCTGGAGCCTGATCTTCTACCTGCTGCCCGAGCGGTACGGCCACGCGCTGCTGGGCGACAGCTGGGACGGCGTCAAGGCCATCCTCGGCCTGTCGATCCTGCACTACCTCGCCGCCGGGGCGCCGGTCGGACCGGCCTGCATGATCTACGCGCTGGGCAAGACGAAGATCACGTTCCGCATCAACGCGGCCTTCGCGCCGGTGCTGCTGGCCTTCCCGGTCATCGGCGCGGTCCTCGGCGAGGCCCGCGGGGCGGTCATCGGGTTCAACATCGCGTTCTGGGCGCTGGTACCTGTGTGGTTCATCCTGCTCCGCAAGCTGGCGCGGGAGCACGACGAGGAGCAGGCCGCGCTGCGATCCGCGCAGCCGGGCGCGGCACCGGCCGCGACGCCGGCGGGGAGGCGTCCCCGGCGGGCAGGCGGTCCGGCGTCCCGCGAGCTGGCCTGGGCGGGGGATCCGGCGACCACCGGTGGGTGGCCCGTCGATCCGGACGGTTCACAGCGTGGTGACAGGTCCAGCACAAAACGATGGGATCCAATTAGCTCGACAAAAGTCAGGAAGACTGACGTGCCGGAAGGGTTGCGACGTGACGCGCCTCGGACGCAGCATCTACGGATGGAGCGTGATGCCAACGTGTCGCGGCCGAGGGTAGGCGATTCCGAGCGCGGGACCGCCGGCATGGATGATGGGTCTGGTACGGCCCGTGCCCGGCCCGATCGCCGGGACGGCTACGAGCAGCGGGGCCGGGCGACGGGCCCGCGGCATGGCAGGCGCGGCACCTGAGCGCCATCACTGCGCCAGTCATAGCTGTGACCGTTTACTTTCCGCTATCGGCTATGCTCGCAAATCGGTTCGTTAGATCTAGACCGTGGATCCGGCAATCGCGTCGGATGCTCCTGTGGGGGGCTACATTGAGTCCGCTTCACGTCCTGTTGGAGGTGCTGGTGCGTACCGCCGCCGGGTCTCCTTTTAGCGTGCGGGCCGGGTCCGCTTGGTCCGAGCCCGGGACGGAGGCGTCATGAGCCGCGCAGCACAGTCCACCGGTGAGACGAGCCGGGCGCCGTCCGCGCCCTCGCTGCTGCGCATCCTGCAGCCGCGCCTGCTCATCATCGCCATCGTGGTGGTGATCTTCGCGGCGCTCGCGGCGATCTACTCCAAGGCGCAGTCGGCGACCTACACCGCCAGCGCCCGCGTCTTCCTGTCGACGGACGACGCGACGCTGGGCGCGAACTCGGTCGACGCGACGCGCTACGTCCAGACCCAGGCGCAGTTCGCGGAGTCCTCGGCCGCCGTCGCCGACATCGCCAAGAACCTCAAGCTCACGGATGGCGATGTCACCGACCGGCTCAGCACCACGCCGTCGGATTCGGGCTATTTCTTCGTCATCAAGGGCAAGGGATCAACCCAGGACGCGGCCATCTCCCTGGTCAAGGCGGCTGAGTCGGCCTACAGCACGCTGCTGACGAGCTATGGCGCCAACAGCCAGGAGTCAGTGAACGCGCTGATCAAGCTCCGTGACCAGCTCGTGGCTGAGAATGCCGCGGCTCAGACGACAGGCACGAACGACGTCACGGTCCGTAACTCCCAGATCGGCACCCTGAACACCAAGATTGCCGAGGCGCAGACTGCGGCGGTGCTCGGCACCTCCGCGATCAAGCTGGCGGAGCCGCCGGTGGCCGGTGGGCAGGGCGGGCCGAACCTGCTGCGCAACACGATCGTCGCGGCGCTGGTGGGTCTGCTCGGGGCGATCGCCGCCATCTGGATCATGTACCAGCGGCGGCCGACGATCCTCGACCCGCACAACCCGTCCGACGCGCTCGGCGTGCCGCTGATCGCCGCGCTGGAGCCGACCCGGACGACCGCCAGCGCGGCCGAGACCCTCGTCTCGGCGATGTCGGCGGTCATGTCCCCGACGAGCAAGGTCGTGGCGTTCACCCCGGCCTCCCGGGGCGACCTCGCGGCCGACCTGGTCGCCTCGGTCGCCGCCGCCTGGTCGGACGACCAGGGCGTCGTGCTGATCCTCGACACGTCCCCGTCCTCGGACGTGCGGGCGTCGCTGGAGGGCCTGCCCCGGCCGACCTCCGGTGAGCTGCCGCGGTGGGCGCACGAGCCCACCTGCCTGGCCCGCTCGTCGGGCACCGGGCGCGGGCACATCCTCTACAACCGGGTGTCGCCGGCCCGGGCCGCCCGTCCGGGTGGTCTCGCGCCGATCCTCGCCGACCGCGCGCCCGTCGTCGACCTGGTCATCCTGGTCACCTCGGCGCTCGAGGAACTGCCGATGACCGCCGCCTCGGCCATCCAGGCCGACGCCGTCGTCGTCATCACCTCCCCGGAGACGCACCTCAAGGAGCTGGAGCAGGTGCCGCGGGACTGGCCGGCGCTCGCCGAGCGGGTCGTCGGTGTCGTCCACGACGGCCGCACCGGCGTCCGCCGGGTCGCCGGCGCCACCTCGGAGCGGCGCTCCTCGGTCGAGCCGATCACGTCGAACTCCCCGGTCGGCGAGTCCAGCGCCCCGCCCAAGCGCGGCGCCCCCGACGCGGAACCCACCGACCGCTACGCCCGTCCGGCCCGCTAGCCCGCTTCCTATCCCCTCGCCGCCGAGCGTCCACCCAGGGCGCTCGGCGGTTCTCTGTTCGGCGTCCGGCGATGCCGGGGCCCAGGCCTGACGAGACGCCGGCTGACCGAGGTGGTGGGGCGAGGCAGCGGGCGGTCGAGCTGGCAGTGAGCACACCGGTGACGGTGCTGTGCATCTACCGCCGCACCAGGACGCCACCACCAGACGTCCCGGTGACTTTTATCACCCTTCGTGCCGATGGCCCAGCCATCTGTAGTACGTGTGCCGAGAGTAACTATCCGGTTCGGATCGGCTCATGTCGGACTAGATTTGCCCTCTTCATACATCCTGGTCAGAGGTGTGTGAGTGGGGCTAAACCGCATCCATCGCGCCCAAACGATCGTCGCTTTCGGTAGTCGCCAGCCTGGTCATTAATGCAGAAGCGTCTCCGAGTTCAGGTCAGTTCGGTTGCGCAGTACGCAGAACGCTCTTACCATCAATCAGGTAGTCAGTCGGAAATAGGCTGCGCTTACCCTATTTGGTCTGCCGATCAAAGCAAAGAATCCTGCGGCGTCGGTGATCCAGAAATTCTTACACCGCATTGTTTGATGTTTTTTCGCGCCAAAAATGGGAGCGCGGCGCCAGGGGCCGTGGCGATGTCAGGACCGCTTGCCAGGTCTGCGGCAGATTCCTGTCCCCTGCGCATCATGGGAGATCTGCGCCTGGCCGCGAGAGAGGTATGTGCCCGGTGGTGGAGTTGCTGCTGGAAGGGATAGAGCGGGCTCGGTCCCAGAACGGTCGGATCGTTTTCCTCGGTGCGGGTGCAGAGGATGTTCTGGGCTGGTCCACGTTCTTCGCGGAGGCGGAGCGCGTTGCCGCGTGGTTGCAGGGGGCGCGCGGGATCGGGCCGCAGCGCCGGGTGGTGGTGCTGGCGCTGCCGTCGCGGGCGATGGTGACCGCGGTGGTGGCCGTGTGGATGGCTGGGGGCAGCGTGACCTGCGCTCCCACGCCGGCGCGCACCATCGACCTGCCGACCTATGCGGAGCAGACCCGGGAGCGGGTCGCCGCGCTCGATGCCGACCTCGTTCTCCTGGGCACGCCCTATGAGACGCTTCGGGACGCACTCGCCGGTGGCGGGGCCAAGGTCGAGGATCTGGCGGACGTGGTGGCTGCGCGGCCGTCGGGGGTGTGGGAAAGGCCCGCGCTCACCGCCGCGAGTCTCGCGGTCGCGCAGTTCACCAGTGGTACGACCGCCGACCCGAAGATTGTTCAGGTCAGCCATGGGAATCTGGCGGCGAACATCTGGGGGATTCGGGAACGGGCCCGGCATGAAGAGGTCCACGGCCGGCTGCTGACCTGGCTGCCGCTGTCCCATGACATGGGCCTGATCGGCGCGTTGGCGGTGCATCTGACCTGCGGGCGGTGTGACCTGATTGTTGGTTCGCCCGCGGACTATCTGGCCTCCCCGTCGTCCTGGATGGCGAACGCGGCCACGTACCGGGCGACGGTGCTGGTAGGCCCGGCGTCTGCCTACGCGATGGCGGGGCGGTTGTTGGCGGTCGGTCCGCGGCTGGATCTGTCCTCGGTCCGGGTCGCGCTGTGCGGCGGTGAACGGATCGAGCCGGAAGCCATCGAACGATTCCTCGACGCGGCGGCCAGACACGGTTTCGACCGGGAGGCGTTTCTCCCCGCCTACGGGCTCGCGGAGGCGACACTCGCGGTCACGATGCCGTCCGCGCCGGGCCTGCGTGTCGACGAGATCGACGCCGACCCGCTCACGCGGCGCCAGGTTGCCGTTCCTGTTCCCGTTGCCGAACCGGGCCGGGCTTCGGTGCGTCGCCTCGCGCGGCTGGGCCCGCCGATGCCCGGCATGCAGGTCCGCGTCGTCGACCCGAAGACCCGGCTGTCATGCCCGGACAGAACTGTGGGCGAGGTTCACGTGTCCGGGACGTCGGTCACCGCCGGGTACCTGGAACCCAACCGCGCGGGGCCGCGCCAGCGGGACCACGACGCTCACGAGGCCAGCGGGTTCGGGCAGCTGGGGGCTGGCTGGCTGGCCACCGGGGATCTGGGCTATCTCGCCGACGGTGAACTCGTCGTCTGCGGGCGCGCGAAAGACCTGATCATCATCGGCGGGCGCAACGTGCACCCCGAGGAGATCGAGCAGGCCGCGACCCGAGTCCCGGGGGTCCGCCCCGGCAACGTCGTCGCCTACGCCACGATCCGGACCCCGGGGACGAGTACAGAGGCAGTCGTCGTCGCCGTCGAGGCCCGACCTGGCCACGACGAGGACACGATTCGGGGTGGGGTCGCCGAGGCGGTGCTGGCTTCGGTGGGAGTCCGACCCGTTCAGGTGCATGTGCTGCCGCCCGGCAGTATCCCCAAGACCCCGTCCGGAAAGCTGCAGCGTGCCCAGGCCGCCACAATGTTCGGGAGCGTGTGAAGATGAGCAGTGGATCGGTCACACGGAACGACACCGGCATCGTCGGAATCGGGGTTACTCCCGAACTGATTCAGGCGGTCGCCGCTGCGGCGAATCGGGTGTACGAGGCGTGGGCCGTCTCTGGCACTGATCAGCGTGCCGCGGTTCTCGCCGAGGTCTGCTCGCCTGACGTCGACTATGTGAACCCGTTGAAGGGCGCCAGCGGAATTCAGGAACTCGCCGAACTGATCAGTGAGGTGACCGCTACCTACCCTGGCCACCTGCCGGCCCGCACCTCCGGTCTGGACACCCACCACGATGTCGCCCGTTACGAGTGGGTGCTGCGGGACCGGGCCGGTCAGGTGGTCCTCGGCGGCGTCGAGATCATTCGATTTACTCCGGACGTACGGATAACCGACGTGATCTCGTTCTTCGGCGCTCCTCCCAGAATCAGCTACAGCTACAGGGCCTGAACGCGTCCGTTACCAGGTAACAGTCACCATCGCCGTCATCTACCTCCGGCTCCGCAGTTGAACGTCTGACGCAGTCCCTAGCTGACGAGGGCGAGCAGGAACCCGTCCCAGCCCTTGGCGCCGACGGTCTGGATGGCCGTCGCGGTCAGGCGGGGCTCGTCGTGGACGAGGCTGAGCAGGTCACGGGTGCTGCGGACGCGGTCGTCGGAGTCGCCCTCGACGGTGGCGAGTGCGCCGCCGCGTACCACGTTGTCGACGATGATCACGCTGCCGGGGTGGGTCAGGTCCAGCGCGGCGCGCAGGTAGCGGGCGTTGTTCTGCTTGTCCGCGTCGAGGAAGACCAGGTCGAACGGCTCGGTCCCGGCGGCGACCAGACCGTCGAGGGAGTCGGCGGCGGGTCCAAGGATGATCTCCACGTTGTCGCCGAAGCCGGCCCGGTTCAGGTTCGCCTGGGCTACCTGCGCGTGCTTCGGCTCCAGTTCCAGGGTGACGACCCGGCCGGTCGGGCCGACGCCGCGGGCGAGCCAGATCGTCGAGTAGCCGCCGAGGGTGCCGAGCTCCAGCACCCGGCGGCCGCCGACCATGCGGACGAACAGGGAGAGCAGGGCGCCCTGGTTGGCCGTCACCTCGATGGACGGCAGGCCGGCGGCCTTGCTGTCCGCCCGGGCCTGGCGCAACGCGTCGTCCTCGTCGACCAGGGAACGGATCAGCAGGTCGTCCACCGAGGCCCAGCGCTGTTCAGCTTCGCTCACCGGTACGCACCTTTCGACAGGTCGTGCGGCGGCGCAGCGGGCACCCGCCCCCCGGCCAGCCCGGCGAAGGGGCAGGCCGCGAGGGATCAGACGGCCGCGAAGGAGCCGCGCTGCACGGAGGGTGAACCGGCCGACGGCGTCGACCGGAGACCGACAGCGGCCTCGCGTTCGTCCTGGGGCGTCACCGTGAACCAGGCGACGAGCAGCAGGCCGAGACCCGTGACGACCGGCGCCAACAGGCCGCCGGACAGCACAATATAAAAGATCAACACCGACCCGGACAGCACGAACGACTGCGAGCCGCGCACGAACATCGTCAGGATGAACGCGAGGAACAGGATTGTGCCAAGGACGCCGTACTCGAGGATGAGTTTTGGCACCAGGGCGTAGTTCAGCGGCAGGCCGGTGCGCTGGAAGAAGGCACTCGCGTCCCGGTCGGCGTAGCCGGGGCCGTTGCCGAAGATGACGGTCGCCGGATCCTTGCCGAGGGAGTCCCAGGTCCGCTGGTAGGGCTGGACGAAGCGCAGGCTTCCGCTCGACGTCGACGAGGACGTCTCCGTGGCGCGGGCGGCGAAGATGCTCGACGCCGGGGTGAAGCTGATGATCAGCGCGACGAGGCTGACCCCGATCAGCGCGGTCACCGCGAAGCGGGCGCCCTTGTGCACCGCCAGCAGCACCCCCGCGAAGGCCAGCAGCAGCAGGCCGGTGCCGGAGACGGTGGAGAGGATCGCCAGCACGAGCATCGGCAGCCGCCACCAGCTCCCGCCGCGCAGCACGCAGACCACGATCCCGAAGCCGAGGAACTGCGAGCAGAACGAGGCCTCCAGGCAGACGAAGCCGTTCGACTTGTAGAGCGGCGACCCGTACTGGACCGGATAGGAGGTGTTGAAGCCGTGCATCAGCAGGTTCGACGGGACGATGTTCTTCACGACGTCCGTGTAAGGCACGCCCACGAGCTGGCTGCCGAACTGGAACAGCGCGAGCCCGGCCAGCACTGTGATCATGAGGAGGAAGCGGTCGAGCACCCGGGGGAGCAGCGCGCGGGCGTCCGCGGGCCGCAGGCCGTAGAGGAACGGCACGTACGTCGCCAGCAGCAGCAGCAGCGAGGTGAACGACGTGTCGTCGTTCTGCCGCAGGAACGCCGTGAGCGCGGACAGGGCGCAGGCCGTCATCGCCACGAAGTAGCCGGTCGTCCGCCCGGAGTTCCGCGCCAGGCCACCGCGCCACACCATGATCCCTACGCAGACGTAGGTGATCGGCAGGATGATCTGGACCTGCGAGCCACCGGCCGGCAGCGCGATCCGCTGCAGGAAGATCTCGCAGAACATCAGGATGGTCAGCACGCGCAGGGTGGCGTCGTTGGCCGTGCGGCCGCTCTCCGCCTCCTGGGTCGGGATCACCCACGACCGTGGAATCCTGGTCGTGAGGGTGGTGGTGACCACTGGTATCCCGTCCCCCGTTCCTGGCTGGCGGGTGCGGGCGGCGCGGCTCGCCGCCTGAGAAGAGGTGGCGGACTGGTTGCGTCCGGCTCCCCGGGACCGCAAGGACGGTCCGGTACGTCGCGTGAGAACGCACCGCCGACGATTCTAACGGCGCCCCGGGGCGCCTCGGCAGCCAGCCCGGTGGTCGCCGAGCCGGCGACGACACGTGTGGCGAGTGGCCGCGGCACAACGCCACGCGGCGTCGAGAAGCGCGCCTCCAGACGACCCGGTTCAGTCAGTGAATAATTGCGCTCCGTGCCCGCTCACCCTTGCGCGCCGGTTCCCCGCGGCCTGGGAACCACCCGGTGGCCGGCCGCGTTCGTCGAGGCAGAGAGCCAGGTCTGTGGAGGTGTGAGCGTGCGCTGCCGCGACGCCGCGCCGGTGGGCAGTTCTTGCCCGCTGGGCCTGACCGGCCCGTTCCGACCCGTGCCGGTTCGGGGTGTGTCATCGTGACAGCGGGCGGTGATGGACCCGACGGTGATGGACCCGACAAGGCCGGCGCGGGCGCCGACGCCGGCACCGGTACCGGTACCGTCTCGCTGCCGGCCGTCCGGGTGAAGCCGTCGGACGAGTACGGCTCGGGGTCCGTGGGCTCTGGCGCGTCCATGGACCCCGAGCCGGCACCGGGGATCCCGTCGGCCTGGCTCGGCGGTCCGCCGCCGGGCGGGCGGTGGCGGCGGCGTTCGCGG